>NZ_PQLP01000005.1:0-118995 GCF_002918965.1 Acinetobacter sp. ACNIH3
CTAAAGTGGCTACCAGTTCGATTGGTCCTTCAAGGCGTTCTAAAAGGGTTTTTAATTGGGCTGCTGTATTTTGATCTAACATTGCTAACGTCTCCAAAGGAGTAATAATTTATTCGATGAAAGAATATTAAGTGAAATAGATAAATAGGTAAAACAGGTAGTTTTTATTTATTCAATCGGAAATTTAGATTAAATGGAAATTTCATCATTGATATCAAGTTTATATCGGGCTAATAATGGAATTTTCAAGTGATCTAGCAGTATTGTGATAATTTTCAGTTAAGATGAATCTGCTTTAATCGAGTGAGTAAAATAATGGAACTTCAACGCGGAATCTATCAGCATTACAAAGGTCAATTATACCAGGTTTTGCATGTCGCCACGCATAGTGAGACTGAAGAAAAGCTGGTGGTTTATCAATGTCTATACGGTGACTATTCAATCTGGGTGCGTCCACTCAGCATGTTCACTGAGGTGATAACTTTAGATGACGACCGTGAATTAGAGCGCTTTAAACTGATCACAGCACTATAAAACCTAATCATTTGAATAAGAGGGTAGAGCGTGGAACACAAAAGTCATTTTCAAAACTATGTCTGTGAATTATATGCTCGCTTTAGTGCGCATGATGCTGGTCTAAGTGATCGGTTACAGCGCTATCGTAATATCGAACCTGCATCGGCGCAGTTTCTCTCTATACTTATTCGTGCACAACAGTCTAAATGTGTGCTTGAGATCGGAACATCTACAGGTTATTCCACTTTATGGTTGGCCGAAGCTTTATCAAGCACGCAAGGTCACATGGTGACTCTGGAAATTGATGAAGAACGTTCGAAAGAAGCCCAGCTACATGCTCAACATTTAAAGCTGGACAGTCATATTGATTTTCAGGTAACAGATGCATTGGATTATTTACAATCCTGTCAGCAGCAGTTCGATTTTATTCTGCTGGATGCCGAGCGTGATGCTTATGTTGAATATTGGAGCTACCTGCCGCAATTATTGCAACGGCAGGGTGGATTACTTGTAGTGGATAATGTGCTTTCTCATGCAGAACAGGTAGCAGTATTTCAAGCATTGCTCGATCTGGATAAGCGTTTTGTTTCTTCTACAGTGGATATCGGTGCAGGCTTACTGCTGATTACTTTTCAATAATAGTTTCGAGTAAATAGCCGGGTTTTAATCACTGTAAATCCGGGTGAAATTAAGATCATATTCCAGGTATTTTTTCACAAAGGCCGCCTTGTCATGACGCCTGAGTAAGTTGTCATAAATATATTCGGGCACTGGATGATAAAGCTCGGTTAAACCATTGTCGTAGAAAATTTTAAGCTGGCGGCTTAAAGGATTATATTTCCAGGAAATTACTGTTAAAAGTAGAGCCATACTACACCTCCAATAGACAGGAAGATTTAGATTTAATTCTTATTGGTCTATCTCTTGAACTTAATTCAAGGGCACTGAGTTCTATATAGTTGCTTTGTAAATTTACTCTCTTTCTTAGCCTTTCCAGGATGATCAATTCAATCAATAGCTCAGGGTAAAATCTTCATCAAGAAACGATACATTTCAATTAAGCAAAAAATATGCAAACTCTTGATACCTGTTGCAAGAAAATGCTACAAAAAATTTAAGGTAGTCAAAAAAAACTGCTTTAAGATGAGGGGAAAACAAGAACGAAGCAGAGTTATTTCTACATGCAATTATTTAAGTGCTCCCACTGCCATCAACCTGTTTATTTTGATAATAATTACTGTACTGCATGTCAACATCTGCTAGGGTTTGATAGCTCAACCATGTTGATGGTGGCTTTAGAATCCAATGCAGATGGATCAATACTGACAGAACCAGATACACAGGCCAAATACCGTTTTTGTGCTAATGCCGAGTATGCGGTGTGTAACTGGGTAATTCCGCAAGAGGATCCTCATGACTTCTGTCTGGCTTGTCGCCTGAATCGTGTGATTCCCAATTTAAATGAAGCCCAGTATCGACTGCGTTGGCATAAAATTGAACTCGCAAAACATCGCTTGGTTTATTCTTTATTGCGCTGGAAGTTGCCGTTGCAGTCTCGGCAGGAAAATCCTGAATCTGGTTTAGCTTTTGATTTTAAGGCCAATCCAAATAGTCCTAATGAACCTAAAGTCATGACTGGACATGATAATGGAGTGATTACCCTTAATATTGCAGAAGCAGATGATGTCGAACGCGCTATGGAACGCAAGAATATGGAGGAGCTTTATCGCACCTTGCTTGGGCATTTTAGGCATGAAATTGGACATTATTACTGGGATGTACTGGTAGATAACACCGAATTTCTGGAGCCTTGCCGGCAACTGTTTGGGGACGAGCGCATGGACTATCAGGAAGCTTTAGATCGGCATTATTATCAAGGACCGCCCGCAGACTGGATGGAGCGTTATATCAGCACATATGCCACCATGCATCCTTGGGAGGACTGGGCTGAAACCTGGGCACACTATCTGCACATCGTCGATGTGCTGGAAACCGCCGATTCCTTCGGCATGCAGATCCATCCACATGTAGTAGAAGAACGTGATGATCAGTTCATGACCTTGACAAAGCGGATTAATCCTTATTACACCTGTAATTTTGATGAAATTTATCAGGCCTGGTTACCCGTAGCTTTTGCCATGAATAGCTTGAACCGCAGTATGGGGCAGGATGACTTTTATCCTTTCCTGATTAATCCGGTCGTGCAACAGAAATTGAAATTCATCCATGATGTGATTCAGACGACAGCTGGTGCACAGCGTAAAGTTGCCTGATACTGTTTAAATAAAAAAGCCACGCAAATGCGTGGCTTTTTTCAATCAGTGCAATCTAATACAGATTAGATTTTACCAACTAGGTCGATTGAAGGAGCAAGAGTCGCTTCGCCTTCTTTCCATTTAGCTGGGCAAACTTCGCCTGGGTGAGCGTGTACGTACTGAGCTGCTTTAACTTTACGAAGAAGTTCTTGAGCATCACGGCCGATACCACCAGCGTTGATTTCAACGATTTGGATTTTGCCTTCTGGATCGATAACAAAAGTACCACGGTCCGCAAGGCCGTCAGCTTCGATTAGAACTTCGAAGTTTTTAGAAAGAGTCCAAGTTGGATCGCCGATTAATGGGTACTGAATTTTACCAATTACGTCAGAAGTATCGTGCCAAGCTTTGTGAGTGAAGTGAGTGTCAGTAGAAACACCGTAGATTTCCACACCTAGTTTTTGGAATTCAGCGTAGTTGTCAGCAAGGTCACCAAGTTCAGTTGGGCAAACAAAAGTGAAGTCAGCTGGGTAGAAGAATACTACAGACCATTTGCCTTTAAGGTCAGCTTCAGTAACTTCAACAAATTGGCCATTGTGGAAAGCAGTTGCTTTAAATGGTTTAACTTCAGTATTAATCAAGCTCATCATTGTCTCCATGATTGAGGTTAGTCTTTAATTTTGAATAAGAGTATCGAACTTTGGGTCTTAGCTAAAATGGTATTTTTACATTACAAAAATCGGAAAAACCGAATTATGTAACTGACTGCCAGTTTACCCAAGTCATCTTTATGTACATTCGGCATAGCCAGAGCTGCCTGGATGACAAAACATGTTTGGTCATCAACCTGCATAAGAACATGATGTTTTACGCGACAAAATTCAAGGGTAAAGCTTAAAAAAATCTTATTTTTTTCAAATAAATTGATTTAATTTGAGAATGTGAAGACTGCGAAGCTCCTGATTTTATAAATATCTTGTAGTTTGATGATATGTGAAAAGTAAATCGTATCAGTCGTAAGCAAAGGTGTCTTTTTTAAATAGCCTAAGCATTTTATGGCTTATTTTAAAATTTTGACTTGAAATGGATAGCTCTGGGTATTGAGAGAGAAGCCTGAGTATTTACTTGCTGGCAATATTTTAAAAATACGAATCAGCTCCAGATCCGAGCGCAATGTAAATCATAGCTTTTAGTCACGCTGCAACAACCAAATTACGATCTAAGTGCGCATAAGTACATTGGGAAAATGCATGAAAGTGAGTAGAATAGTATGTTTTAGAATAGTTGTAGGGCGCTGACTTGGCTGCGAAAGGTTTAAATGTCGAAAACTGGGTGATGGCACGTGACCTCCACCGTTTAAATCGTTTACGTAAGGGTAAGGATGCCAATGAAAAACAATACCAAGAATTATTCGAAAAATCGCATTTAAAAGTTCTAGAGCGTGTTGAACGTATTCCGAATATCAAGCTGAATCAGGAACTTCCGGTCACCCAATATGCCGATAAACTGATTGAAGCGATTCAAGAACACCAAGTTATTATTGTTGCTGGTGAAACGGGTTCCGGTAAAACTACGCAGTTACCCCAAATTGCCATGCTGGCCGGACGCGGTCTGACCGGCCTGATTGGTCATACCCAGCCACGTCGTCTAGCTGCGCGTAGTGTATCGCAACGTATTGCAGAAGAAGTTGGGGAAAAGCTCGGCGAGTCAATTTCCTTTAAGGTTCGTTTTAATGAGCAGGGTTCGCAGGATTCTCTGGTTCGTTTGATGACGGACGGTATCTTGCTGGCTGAACTGGCCAATGACCGCTTCCTGACCAAATATGACACCATCATTATCGATGAAGCACATGAGCGTTCATTGAACATCGACTTTATCATGGGTTATCTAAAGCAGTTACTGCCACGTCGTAAAGATCTGAAGGTTATCATTACCTCAGCTACACTGGATGTAAACCGCTTTAGTAACTACTTTAATGGTGCACCAATCTTTGAAGTCGAAGGTCGTAGCTATCCGGTTGAACTGCGTTATCGTCCAATTTCTGAAATGACGATTGGCGGTAGTGATGACGACGAATTTGATGATTTTGAAGAAAACCTGCCACGTGCAGTCGTAGCCGCTGTAGAAGAATGTTTTCAGGATGCGCAAGAGAAAGGTCATCCTGAACATGCCGATATCCTGATTTTTGCCAGTACTGAACAGGAAATTCATGAGCTTCAGGAGACTTTGATCAAGCATGGTCCACGACATACTGAAGTGTTACCGTTGTATGCGCGACTGGCTTTAGCTGAACAGCAAAAAATCTTTAACCCCTCTGGTGGTGGTCGACGCATTATTATCGCGACCAACGTGGCGGAAACTGCACTGACAGTGCCGAACATCCGTTATGTAATTGATAGCGGTTTTGCCCGTATCTCGCGTTATAACTATCGCTCACGTGTACAGCGCCTGCCAATTGAAGCGATTTCCCAGGCCGCAGCGAATCAGCGTAAAGGTCGTTGTGGTCGTATTGCGCCGGGTGTGTGTATTCGCCTGTATTCAGAAGAAGACTTTTTAAGTCGTCCTGAGTTTACTGAACCGGAAATCAAGCGAACTAACCTGGCATCAGTCATCTTGCAAATGCAGAGTCTGAAACTGGGTTCACTGGAAGAATTCGATTTTATTGAGCCACCAGATCACCGTTTAGTGAATGATGGTCGTAAGCTCTTAATTGAGCTTGGGGCAATGTCCGAGAAGAAAAATGAGCTGACCAAGATTGGTTATCAAATGGCAAAAATGCCGATTGATCCACGTCTGGCACGGATGATTCTCGGTGGAGCGCATTTCGGCGTTTTGAATGAAGTACTGGTGATTGTTGCTGCGCTGGCTGTCCAAGACCCACGTGAACGTCCAGCTGACAAGCAGATGCAGGCTGATCAAAAACACGCACTGTTCCGTGAAGCAGATTCAGATTTCCTGTTTTATATCAAACTATGGGAAACCCTGCACACCAATCGTGAAAATATGAGCGAGAACAAGCGCCGTACTTTTGCGCGGAATCATTTCCTCAGTTGGCTACGCTTACGTGAATGGAAGAAAACCCATGAACAGTTGGTTGACCTCGCTAAGGGCTTAAATCTGTCCTTTAATGAAAAGAAAGCCAGCTATGAAAATCTGCATCGTGCCTTATTAACCGGTCTGTTGTCTTTCATTGCCAACAAGACTGATGAGCGTAATGTGTTTATGGCGGTGCGTCAGCAGAAGGCGCGTGTATTTCCGGCTTCGACCTTGCATAAGACCAATACCCCCTGGGTAATGGCCTTTGAAATGGTAGAAACCTCACAGGTGTATTTACGGACGCTTGCCAAAATTGAGCCAGAATGGATTCTGCTCGCTGCACGTGATCTGGTGAAACACCATTACTTTGAACCGCACTGGTCTAAAAAAGCCGGCGTAGTAAATGCATATGACCAGATTTCACTGTTTGGTCTGATCATTGAACCTAAGCGTCAGATCAATTATGAAAAAGTAGATCAGGAAGCTGCACATGAAATCTTCCTGCGTGATGCCCTGACCACAGGTAATCTGGGAATTACGCCACCATTTTTGAAGCATAATCTGCTCAAGCTTGAAGAAGTGGAACGGGTTGAAGACAAGCTGCGCCGTCGTGATCTGGTAGTGGATGAAGAAACCATTTATCAGTTCTATGCTTCCAAAGTGCCGCCAGAAGTAGCAAGTCGCCGTAGTTTCGAAGACTGGCGTGCTACGGTAGAACCTCAAGATCCGCGATATCTGTTTATTGATGATGATGCATTATGGTTGAATGACCGTCCGACCACGCAGCAGTTCCCGGACTATTTGCGTAATGGTGAGTTACGTCTGGCAGCCAGTTATCGTTTTGACCCAAGCCATGATGAAGATGGCGCGACCGTTCGTATTCCGCTACAAGCCTTGCCTCAGGTAGATGAAAATCTCTGGTCTTGGGGGATTCCAGGCTGGCGTCAGGACCTGATCGAAGCTTTATTAAAAGCTTTACCAAAAGATAAACGACGTAATCTGGTACCAATTCCGGATACTGCACGTAAGTTAATGGCACGTATTGATGCGACAGATTTGCAGAAGCATATCTTTAGCTTTCTGGCATTCCAGTTGCGTGGTGAACAGATTACCGAAAAAGACTTTTCACTGGAACGCGTTGAGCAGTATCTGTTGCCTTTAATTAAGGTGATTGATGAGAAAGGCCGTGTCATTGAACAGGGCCGCGATCTGGAAGAGCTGAAAGCTCGTTGCCGTACTGAAACACATAGTCCAGTCAAACAGCTGAAAGGTGAATACAAAACTTTCCCGGAAAGCTTTGTATTTGAAGCTTCGCAAAAAGTGACAGGTGTGGTGGTGAAACAATACCAGGCTCTGGTACCCACTAAAGACTTTGCTGCCCTGGAACAGAAAGATGAATCTGGTGTGGTGATTCAGACCTTTAATGATCAGGCTGAAGCGATTCGTCAGCATCGTGCCGGGGTAATCCGTCTGGTGCATATGCAGCTCGGTGATCTGATTCGCCAACTGAAAAAACAGATTTCTAAACCACTGGCATTGGCCTATTCACCCTTGGGTGATAAAGCTAAACTGGAACAAATGTTAGTTTATGCCACACTCCAGATGGCAATAAAAGAGCTTCCTGTCAATGCGCAAGAGTTCCAAAAGTTGTTAGAAGATGTAAAAAAATCTTTCCTGACTTATGGTCAAGCTGCTTTACGGGATATCACCGATATTTATACCCAGTGGCAGGAAATACGCCGGAAATTGTTGGTTTTAGACGGTTCTGTGTTTGGCAAGAACATTGATGACATTGAGGATCAGCTAGATTTGATGAATCTTTCTGACTTTGTTTATTCTGTACCAGCGGATGTCTGGATTGAATTTCCACGCTATCTCAAGGCACTGATTTTGCGTCTTGACCGTTTGCCAAATAATTTACAAAGGGATGATTCTGCCATTGATCAAATTGACCCTTGGATGGAAAAATTGTTCCAGTTTAAAAATGACGCTCGCCTGAAAGAACTGTATTTCATGGTTGAGGAATTGCGGATTTCTTTATTTTCACAACCGATGAAAACTAAAGCACCGGTTTCTCCGAATCGCCTACAAAAAGTATGGGATCGTCTTGGAATCAGTTAACATATAGGTAATTTCTAAAAGGAGTTTTACATGGGCATCCGCATTACAGGTACTGGTCTGTTTCATCCAACAGATTTCATTACCAATGAAGAGTTAGTTGAAAGTTTAAATGCTTATGTGGAACAGTATAACCTCGAGAATGCTGACAAAATCGCTGCGGGCGAAATTGAAGAATTGCGTGGTTCGAGTGCAGAATTTATTGAAAAAGCTTCTGGCATCAAACGCCGTTATGTCGCTGAGAAAACTGGTATTCTGGATCCAAAACGTCTTCGTCCTTTACTGCATGAACGTTCAAATGACGAATTGTCTATTCAGGCAGAGTGGGGCGTAGCTGCGGCGAAACAGGCGATGGATAATGCAGGTGTGACTGCAGAAGACATCGATGTTGTGATTCTATCATGTTCGAATATTCAGCGTGCTTATCCAGCACTTGCAATTGAAATTCAGACAGCTTTGGGTATTCAAGGCTATGCATATGACATGAACGTGGCATGTTCTGCAGCGACTTTCGGGATTAAGCAGGCAGCTGATGCGATCAAGTCTGGTGCGCGCCGCGTATTAATGGTAAATGTTGAAATCACCTCTGGTCATACCGATTTCCGTTCACGTGACTGTCACTTCATCTTTGGTGATGTCGCTACTGCTTCAATCATTGAAGAGACTGAAACTAAAACTGGTTTCGAAATTGAAGATATTGAACTGTTCACCCAGTTCTCAAACAACATTCGCAATAACTTTGGTTACCTGAACCTAAGCGAAGTGGATGCTGATATCGATAACAACCGTTTCCGTCAGGACGGTCGTAAGGTATTTAAAGAAGTTTGTCCGCTGGTTGCGAAGATGATCACCAAGCAGCTGGAAAAGAACCAGATTGAACCGACCAATGTAAAACGTTTCTGGTTGCACCAGGCGAACGTGAACATGAATGAGCTGATTCTGAAACTGATCGTAGGTAAAGAACACGCAAAATCAGAACTGGTACCATTGATTTTGGACGAGTTTGCAAATACATCTTCAGCGGGTGTGATCATTGCATTACACCGTACGGCGCATGAAGTGAATGACGGCGAATATGGTGTATTGTGTTCATTCGGTGCGGGCTACTCTGTAGGCTCAATCCTGGTGAAAAAGCACGTTGCTTAAGCCGGAATAGACATCTTGCAGGTGAAGCATGATGCAGCCTGGATCAAACGCTTAAGCGGCTTGTCCAAGCTGTATTTCACGCCGACCTTTTTAGGCGCAGAGCACATCGATGCTTCGCGGCCTGCAATGTATGTCGGTAATCATTCGATCTATGGGGTGTTTGATTCACCGATGATCATTGATTACCTATATAACGAACATAAAGTGGCTGTGGTCAGTATTGCGGACCACAGCCATTTTTATATTCCGCTGTGGCGTGAAATCTTCAAGAAATTCGGTGCGATTGATGGCGTACAAGAATATGTGCGCGAAGTTATGCGCCAGGGCTATTCGATTTTGGTCTTTCCGGGTGGAGGACGAGAAGTGCTGAAACGCCAAGGCGAGCAGTACCAGCTGATCTGGAAACAGCGTTATGGCTTCTTAAGGCTGGCGCAAGAATTTGCCTACGATATCGTACCGTTTGCTGCTCTGGGCGGTGATGAAATTTTCGAAATTGGCTTTGATGCCCGTCAGGTTGTAGAACATAAATACTTTCAGAAATTACTCAAAGTTTCTGCACTTAATAAACTCTTGCGTAAAGGGGATGTCATTCCTTCCTTGCCGAAAAGTCTTTTTCCAAAACGGTTACCTTTCTATTTTCAGTTCCAGCCAGCTTTATCTGTCTCTCATATCCAAAGCCAAGAAGCTATGACACTATTCCGTGATCAGATTCAGCAACAGATCTATCAGGCAATTGAAGAATTAAAAAATATCCGGGCATCCGAGCTATCACCTAAATCCTGAAAAATAAAAATGAACTGGGTTTAAATGCGAGCTGTTTATCTGATTTATTTTATTTTGTGAATTATTTTTCTATATGAGCTATTTTACTGGTCTGTGTCAGATGACTTGAATATGCTTAAATGAGTTTATAGTCCATTTTAGGTGCGTGTATGGAACAGGAGAGTTTAGTACCGCAGTATCAGCAGCTCGCCAAGCAGTTGCTTCGTATTTCAGATTGCTTGCATGATATTTATCAGGATCAGTGGGACATTGTGGGGAATTTAAATGCCCAGAATATGTTCAAGCTGGATCATGAGCGATATCGGATCGTCTTGGCAAATGGCCTGTTTCATATCCAGCTGCATACGCCTCAGCACATTCAGCAGGGCACAGCGCAATTGCTGGCAGAACCACATTTTAGTGTGCAGCATCACAAGTCAGACACTTTGGAAGAGTTCTTTTTACAGGATATCCATTTCCTGACTGGTGATTTAAAACCCCAGCATTCCCTATTCTTGCGTGATAAAGCGCAACAGTTAAGTAAACTGCTGCTCGAACAGGTCTATCAATGGGTCAATGGGCCTGCACGTGTGCTGAAATTCGTGCAGCAACTTTCCGTTGTGCAGGCAGAAATCATTGATCATCTGATGAGAAGAGCGAGTCTGTATACCACGCCAGTAATGAGTGACTATGTCTTATATGGAAAAGAACCACCTCAAAACATCTTGCAGCAAATGCAGAAGATTTTTTCCTTAGAATATTTAGCGCCCGCTGACTTTCTTTCGATTCAGGGACTTATGCACAGTCTGGATGAATTCTGTTTTAGCGCAGCACAATTTCTGCATCCGGCAATCTACCGTATTATGAGTTTATCCTTTGAGGAGCGTTTTAATCTGCATGAGTTGAATGATCATGTAAACGATATTGAACTCCTGTTCAGGCACGCCTTGGAGCATAGCAATATGCTGGGTTTCGTGCGTTTGATGAACCGTGATACCTGGGGACGGGATGATCTGCTGAGCAAGAAGCATTTTCTGGAAAATAATCATCAGTTATGGCAGAAAAAGGTCGCGAAACTGCCGTTGTTTGACTGTAATCGGGCGATCAACTGGCTGTTCAAGCAGTCTGCTGAAGTGTTGGACTGGATTAGCACGAATATTCAGCACAGTAGTGTACGCGTTACAGTCACGGCGATCAGTTTCCTGAATACTCATCAGGTCCATCCACAGGTGCTGCTGGCGACCTTGCAATATTTTCAATATGCTTCAGCGCGGTTATTTATTCATAGTGTGCATCAGTATGCCATACAGCATAAATGGTTCACGCATCCGGATAACAAATCCGTAGTATTAAAAGGAACACGTCAGGCGATTAATGACCACCGTATCGCTATCAGTCCATCAATTCTGTATCTGGACGAGTGGATCGGCCTGATGCGCGAAGTAGTCAAGATGGATGATTGCACCACCAAGAAGGTATATATGGGTTTAAGCCGGGTCATGCAGGCCTATATGCAGCATTTACATAAAGCAACTTCTCATCTGCCTGAAGCGGTACAGCAATATATCCGGCCAGCTACTCAACAAAATCGCGATTTTTATACCGAGTTGCAGCGTTATCGGATTCAGTTGACTGAGTTTCGACAGCTGTTTTATCTGCAAGATGCCAATGTGCGCGAATCAATTTTTGACAGTTATGTACGTGACTATCTGGCAGAATATTTTGCTTTACATAAAAATATTCCAAAAAGTCTGACCTGGAAGGGCTTGTTTATTCAGGCGATTGCCTGGCATGACCAGATTCAGAAACAGGAAATTATTGCCCGACTGAAAAAGGACTTTGCACTTAAGGACTGGAAAAGTCTGACGAATGAAGCACATTTCTATTATTTTGACTGGAAATTTGAAGAGCTAAAAAATATAGACCAGATTATTGAGGAAGCTCGGATTTTTCAGAACTGTCTGGCCGCCAGTTATGCACAGCGGATCATAGAAGGGGAATACGTTGCTTTTCATGTCAGTCATGCAGAATTATCTACGCCACTGCTCTTGGGTTGTCATATACACGATCAGGAAATTATTTTCGATCAGTTGGAATATCCCCATAACCAAAAAGCAGATCCGCAATATATCGATATGGCAATTCATTTCACCAGCTGGTTTAACAGACGACTGCATACGTCGTGTATAGATTCTGATTTGGACCTGAATACTTAACTTTTGCCGGAAAAGTCGTTAGGCTATAGCCGTTCTTTCACGGTATAGGTCATATGAAACAGGAAACTGCACTTAAGTTACTTAAAGCGGGCGAAAATGTATTTTTAACAGGCTCGGCTGGTGCAGGGAAAACCTATACCCTGAATCAATATATCAATTATTTGAAAGCACGTAAGGTATCTGTTGCGATTACAGCGTCTACAGGTATTGCGGCAACGCACATGAATGGCATGACCATTCATACCTGGGCTGGTATCGGGATTAAGGACTTCTTGTCAGAAGAAGATCTGAAACGTATGAAAGAGCGCAAATATCTGAAAGAGCATCTGGAAAATGCTCAGGTACTGATTATTGATGAGATTTCTATGCTGCATGCCAAGCAGCTAAATCTGGTTAATCAGGTATTAAAGTATTTCAAAGAATCTGATGAAGCTTTTGGTGGCATTCAGGTGATTGTTGCTGGCGATTTCTTTCAGTTGCCTCCAGTGGGCAGAAATGATGAACGCAACCGGGATAAATTCTGCTTTATGTCAGATGCCTGGGTTGAAGCCAAATTTCGCGTTTGTTATCTGACTGAGCAGCACCGTCAGGGCAATGATTATCTAAATGATATTCTAAATGCGATCCGTGCACAGGCGATTGGTACAGAACATCGAAATGCCTTGCAAGGAACACGTCATCAGGAGATTGGCGACACTTATACGCGTCTGTATACGCATAATATGGATGTGGACAGTATCAACTTCCGGCATTTAAATGAAATTGATAATGAGCCGCGCCAGTTTGATGCCCAGTGCGACGGCAATGACAAGCTGATCGAAACGCTGAAATCTTCAGTGCGTGCACCAGAAACCTTAACGCTGAAAAAGCATGCTAAAGTCATGTTTGTTAAAAATAATTTTGACTTGGGTTATATCAATGGCAGTTTGGGTGAAGTTATTGGTTTTGAAGAAGATGATGAATTTGGGGTATTGCCTAAAGTCAAACTCACAGATGGGACGACGTTGCTGGTTGAACCAGAAACCTGGTCAGTAGACAATGAAGCCGGTAAGACTATTGCCAGTTTCCAGCAAATTCCCTTACGTCTAGCATGGGCGATTACGATTCATAAATCACAAGGTATGACCTTAGAAGCTGCCGAAATTGACTTGAGTCATACTTTTGAAAAAGGACAGGGCTATGTGGCACTTTCGCGTTTAAAAACTTTAGATGGTCTACGTCTAAAAGGTTTTAATGAGCAGGCATTGGAACTGGATAGTCTGGCAATTAAGGCAGACCGCCGTTTTCAGGAGTTGTCGAGTGAAGCCGAAGAACACTTTGAAAATATTGATTTAACCAAGCAGCACAATGCCTTTATCCGTCATTGCGGCGGTACGCTGAATGAAACTGAAATTCAGC
The DNA here is from genome assembly GCF_002918965.1 of Acinetobacter sp. ACNIH3. Classification (NCBI taxonomy): domain Bacteria; kingdom Pseudomonadati; phylum Pseudomonadota; class Gammaproteobacteria; order Moraxellales; family Moraxellaceae; genus Acinetobacter; species Acinetobacter sp. ACNIH3. Next base: position 13,448 of record NZ_PQLP01000005.1, read on the forward strand.
GTAATGAAAAGAAACTGGCGAAAAATGGCGGCAAGCAGAATTATGCTGCCGCAACGCTGGATGAAACGCGTGAACTGTTTGAAGAAGGTTATGATATTGCCGATATCGCCACTGAGCGTGGCTTAACACCAGCAACGATTATTAACCATTTAGGTCGACTGCATAAAGAGCAAGGTTTAGATATATCTGTCGCTCATCCGGGTGAGGAAGTGGTTGAACAAGTGCGTAAGATCTATAAACGTCTGACTAAGCGACAGGATACCGAACATTTCAATGATGATGGGTCTATTAAACTGCGTCCGATTGTCGAGTTAACCAGTCCGCGTATGGGCTATGATCAGGTGCGTTTGGCGCTATTGTTTGTTGAATAAGAGAAGTTATTTGATATAAAAAACTTCTATGAGCGTGATGGATTTCTAGCTTGTAGAGTAATTGTAGTAATTATTATCATTTGCTTATTCTTAGTTAATAAGTTCAAGATTTGGCATGTTGTAATTACCTTACTTTTGACAGGCCATGAGAAACATCGTTTCGCAAGATAAAAGCCCTTTATTGATCTGACAGCATATCCTGAGCAAGCTTTAAGTACTGCTTTATAGCTTGCGCAAGGCAATCAATGTGCGACCTCAATGCCGCTATTCATATGATTTGATATCGAAATATTTTTAGAAATCCTGGGAGAATGGATGTTTGAGTTAGGGTTAACTAAATAGAAATTTTATTTCAAACTTATTGCGTACTAATCAATAATGATAAAATTCCTGCGGCAATTAACGGCCCGACTGGAACACCGCGTAATACTGCTACACCTGCTACTGTGCCTAATAATAGTCCGGCTACCACATCTGGCTGATTGGACATCAGCTTCACTCCACGTCCTCCCAGCCAAGCGACAAAGACACCAATGGTGATTGCCAGCAAAGACTTCCAGCTCAGGAAAGATTTGAGAATACTTTCTCCTGAAATTTTGCCACTGGCAATTGGTGTCAGAACACCAATGGTCAGAATAATAATACCGATATTTAAACCATGCGCCTGTACATAGGGCAACAAACTGCTGAGTGGCGTGATTTTTAAAACGATTAACACCGCTGCAGCAATGGTGACGGCACTATTATGACTAAAAATACCGCAAGCCAGTAAAACTAAAAGAACAATCAGATTCAGATCAAGTTGCGACATAAGTGGGAGAGATAGAGTGAAAAATAAAGTTATTGTAGAGCTTTTCAACGCATGATACCTAGAAAACAGCGGAAGAAAACAAAATCCTGATTGTTTCAGGATAGAATGCACAGGTCTTCACTCGATACAGGTATGAATAGATGCTATTGGAAAAAATGTTGCAGTCACAAGGTTTTGGCTCACGTAAGTATTGCCAGCAACTGATCAAGAATGGCGCTGTGAGCATTCAGGGTGAAATCATTGATAACCCAAAGCATAAACTGGATCTGGATCAGCTAGAGTTCAATGTATATGACGATACTTATCAATATCGGGAAAAAGTCTATATTGCCTTAAACAAGCCACAAGGTTATGAGTGTTCGCATCAGGCAACCCATCATTTTAGTGTCTTTGAGCTGTTTGATGACTTGCTCATGAATCGTGGAATCCAGTGTGTAGGTCGTTTAGACCAGGATACGACAGGCTTGCTGTTACTGACTGATGATGGTCAATTTTTGCAGGCATTAACTCATCCTAAAAAGCATGTTGCCAAGGTTTACCAGATGGATACCGCAGACCCTGTTACGGATGAGCAGATCAAGCAGCTAGAACAAGGTGTTGAGCTACGTAATGAAAAAGGTATGTATGCTGCTACAGATGTCATTCGTCTTGAAGAAAAGCGCTTGCAAATGGCGGTTCATCAAGGTGTTTATCATCAGGTGAAACGTATGCTGGCAGCTGTGGGGAATAAAGTTGAAAAACTGCATCGGGCTCAAATAGGTCAATTGACTTTGAATGATTTGCCAGAAGGTGAGTGGATTTATTTAACTGAAGATCAAGTGATTCAAGCTAAATACCGTGCCGAATAAAGCGCTGGATTTACTTGAGAAAACAATGAAAAGTGACAAATTCATCATCTCGCATAAATCCCATTGATTCATAGAGTTTATGCGATTGGTGGTTGTTTTTCTGGGTGTCCAGGCTAATACGCAGTGCATTTTCATGTCGGGCAAATAAAATAGCGGTATCAATCAGTTGTCGTGCAGCGCCATGACGGCGATACAGTGGAGTGATATACACATCATCCAGCACATAAAACTTTGAACAAGCTACTGAGGAAAATCTTAAATAAAGCAGAATAAATCCGGTAAAAATATCATCCTTGGTGTTGATAAAAATCACTGTTTGCTGGTCTTCAAATCGCTGTTTTAGAAACTGATAAGAAAGTTCCTGATTTGAGGAAGCTCCATAAAACTGGCGATATTCATCAAATAAAACTGAAAGCTGTTGCAGGTCTTCCACCTGAGCACGTCGAACAAGCATTCCTTACTCCATGTCTTATTATTATGTATTCATGGAGCATAACGAAATTTGGGGGAGGTGTAGCGTACGAAATTGTTTGAAAATGCGACAGTGTTAAATTTTGTCACTTTCGCCCAGAATGGCATTCAGTTCTTCAAATAAATCAAAATGATCATCATCAGCATGTAGATCCAATGCTGCCTGTTCTGTAGTGTCTGCAATCAGGCCGGCAGTTACAGGTTTGGATTCACTTTGCTTCAGTTTGCGCAGCTTGATTAATTGTTCAAGGTTAATATTCTGATTTTCAATGGAGAAGGGGATGGATTTAGTCAGCACTACCTGTTTGAAAAACAAGCGGACTGCTTGAGCTGGTGTGATTCCCAATTGCTTAAATACGGCAAAGGCTTGTTTCTTTTCTTGAGAATCCAGGCGTATTTGGTAGACTTCAGTTTTTCTCATAATATATTCAAGACTTTAAAATACTTAACTTTTCGCATTCATTTTAATCCATTACATTTGAAATACAATCCTTATACGAATCAATTCTGAAAATAAATCGTAATGACAGTTACATTACAATGTCAGTACTTGCTCAGAAGAAAACTGTATCAATTGCTGGGTAATAGGGTCAATAAACTGGATATGTCGGGCCAATAACTGTAAGGGCGCAGAAAAATCATTATCTGTTTTATGTGCAACGCTAGGATAAAACGGATCATTCAGAATCGGTATACCCAAAAAGTTTAAGTGCACACGTAATTGGTGCTGCTTGCCAGTATGCGGTTTCAGTTCGTATTTGGCTAAATGATCTTTCTGTTCTAATAAGGTGATTTCGGTTTCACTATTAGGCTCACCTTCTAAAACCTGCATAGTATAGAAAGGCTGACCTTTATCCACGCGTAAACGCACAATTTGCGGAAAGCGAAGTTCTTCACGATAACCTGCAATCGCATGATAGGTTTTCTGTACTTGGCGTGTAGAAAACAACTGCTGATAAAGTCCACGCGATGCTACATTTTTAGAGATAAGCACTACGCCAGCCGTTTCCCGATCCAGTCGGTGAATCGGAGTGAGATGTTCGATTCCGGTCTGTTTCTTTAGACGAACCAGCAGGGTTTCCTGTACATATTGTCCGGTCGGGCTCATGGTTAGAAAATGTGGTTTATCAATTACCATAAAATGTTCATTTTCGAACAGGATTTGGTGTTCGAAAGGAACATGCACTTCGTGTGCCAGAAAGCGATAATAAAAACAGTGGCTATTCGCCTGAAAGGGGCTATTTAGATTTAAGCTATTTCCTTGTGCATCATAAACCAGGCCCTCCTGAAAACGGGATTGCCATTCACTGGTCTGGATATGTGGAAACTGTGTACATAAATAGTCATAGACTGTTGTAGCAGTGGACGGTTGCAAGAAAACTTTGCTGGCACTGACGCCGTTGATCATCGGTGGGATAAATTCAGCAGAAGTATTCATATGGGGAAGTGGATCTCATTCAGGAAACAAATGCTATGAAAAAATACAGTTTCTCATGCGGCAGAATAGGCTTTTAAACTGCGGCGATGCTATCATATTTGTTCCTTTGAATCATGTCGTGAGTCATATGCCTTATTCATTTACTGTCACCTTAAATCATGAAGAAGATACCCAACAGCTGGCTAAGGTATTGGCCGCGAATTTTAGTACGGGAGTGATCTATCTGATCGGTGATCTGGGAGCAGGCAAGACGACATTGACGCGCTATTATTTACAACAGCTCGGTCATCAGGGTTCGGTCAAAAGTCCAACCTATACATTGGTAGAACCTTATAATATTCAAGGGAAGGATATTTTCCACTTTGACCTGTACCGTTTAAATGATCCCTATGAACTGGAACTGATGGGTATTCGGGATTATCTTGAAACCCCAAATGCATTATTCTTGTTTGAATGGCCATCTAAAGGTGGTGATGAAATACCTGAAGCAGATCTGATCATTGAAATTCTTAAATCTGAAGATGAGTTGACTCGTACTGCAGCGTTGACTTCATCAAACTCAGTATTACAGCAGGCTTTGGAGCAGCAATTCCCACATGTCGAATGATTTAAGCGTACGCCGTATCCGTTCACTTGATCCTGCACTGGCGAACCAGATTGCAGCGGGTGAAGTGATTGAACGACCTGCATCTGTAGTGAAAGAACTGCTCGAAAACTCGATTGATGCTGGTGCGACTGAACTGGTGATTCGTGTAGAACAGGGCGGTAGTACACTGATCGAAATTATTGACAATGGTCGAGGAATTCACCCGGAAGATTTAGCGCTGGCGGTCATGCGTCATGCCACCAGTAAAATTCAGACAGCAGAGGAATTGCATGCCATCACCAGTCTGGGTTTCCGTGGTGAGGCGCTGGCTTCGATTGCAGCCGTATCGCGTCTAACCTTGACCAGTAGCCAAAGCGAAGATGGCATTGGTTATCAGGTTGAAGTGAATGGTACTGCTTTTGACCATCAGGAAATTCAGGCAGTTGCCACTTCACGTGGTACCCATATCCGGGTGCAGGATCTATTCTTTAATGTACCGGCACGTCGTAAATTTCTGAAAAAACCGGGCACCGAATTTGGTCATATTGAAGAGATTATACGCCGTCTGGCACTGACCCATTTCGATATCCGTTTTGTGCTGGAACATAATGAAAGTATCAAGCTGAATCTGCCTGTGGCAGACAGTGGAGCATTACGTTTCCAGCGTGTGCAGCAGTTATTGGGGCGCCAATTTACTGAAAATGCTTACTGGATGGATGCAGACAGTATCAACATGCGTTTGTCTGGCTGGCTCGGTCATCCTTCGGATGCGCGTGCGCAAGCCGATATGCAATATGTCTATGTAAATGGTCGTATCGTAAGAGACAAGACCATTTCTCATGCATTGCGTATGGCGTATGACGGCATTCTGCATGGACACCAGCATGCAGCTTATTTGCTGTTTCTGGAAGTGGATCCGGAAAATATTGATGTCAATGTACATCCAACCAAACATGAAATCCGTTTCCTAAATCAGCGTGAAGTACATGAGTTTGTACGTCATTATGCCAAAGAAACGCTAGCACAGTTCCAGACCGCAACAGCTAATCTGGCTGATGCAATGAAAACTGAGGAACCTGTACCACTTACGCCTCAGCCGCGTTATCAGGAACAATTTAGCCTGCATCAGGCTGCACCGCAGTCCCCTCCTGAACCTTATGCAGTTCAGCAGCATCTACATCCTCGTAATACGCATCAATATATAGAAGCTGAAGCTTCAGATGTGTTGACTGACTTTGAATCATCGCGTCCACAAACTGTGCATTATGTGCAGGATTATACCAAGCCTTATAGTGGTTCACAGCAGCTTAACAATGCCTTACAAAGCTATTTGGCACCACTTAGAGTAAACTCCGAAACTGAGCAGCTGAGCCCTGAGCAGTCTTTTCAGACACATGTGCAGGCCAAAATAGATGAGCATCCTTTAGGCATTGCGATTGCACAGCTGCATGGGATTTATATCCTTGCACAAAACACAGAAGGTCTGATTATTGTAGATATGCATGCAGCACATGAGCGTATCGTCTTGCAGCAAATGAAGTCTGCCTGGGATAAACCGGAGTTCTGGACGTCGCAGCAGCTTTTAATTCCTAGAGTGGTGTCTATCAGTCGTATGCAGGCCATGCGTGTAGAAGAGTTGAAGGAACAGCTGGCCCGATTTGGTCTGGAGATTGACCAGTATGGTGATGAACAGGTGATCGTGCGCGGAGTTCCTGCGATCCTGCACAAGGCAGATTTTGATGCCTTGATTCCTGAATTGCTGGATGATCTGGACCCAACGGATCAGGCGCAAGGCCTGTTGCAAAAGCGTGATCAGATCCTGGCAGGCATGGCCTGTCATGGTGCGGTACGTGCAAACCGTATTTTAAGTCTGTCTGAAATGAATGCCTTATTGCGTCAGATGGAACAAACTGAATTTGCCAGCCAGTGTAATCATGGACGTCCAACATGGCGTGCTTTCCCACTGGCTCAACTAGATAAACTTTTTGCTCGAGGAGAGTAGTGGTACATGTCAAATCAATTGCCGGTCATCAACTTAATGGGACCAACTGCAAGTGGTAAAACCGCTTTGGCATGTGAACTCTATGAGCAAGGAAATTTTGAGCTGATTTCCGTCGATTCTGCACTGGTTTACCGGGAAATGGACATTGGTACAGCAAAGCCAACCAAAGCAGAATTAGAGCAATATCCGCATCATCTGATTGATATTATTAGTCCTTTAGAAGCCTATTCAGCAGCCAATTTTGTCGAAGATGCCTGTCGCCTGATTGATGATATGCATGCACGTGGCAAAACCCCAATTTTGGTTGGTGGAACAATGCTTTATTTCAAAGCATTGTTAGAGGGATTATCTGATAATCTACCCAGTGCAGATTATAAGGTACGTGCGGAAATTGAAGCAAAAGCCGAACGGGAAGGGTGGGAAGCAGTCTATGCGGAATTATGTACTGTAGACCCAGTCGCAGGGCAAAAATTTAAAGTAAGTGACAAACAGCGTATTATTCGTGCCTTAGAGGTTTATAAGCTAACTGGCCAAGCTATAACAAAACTACAAGCAGAACAACCAAAAAATCAACCATATCGTTACAGTTTTCATAATTACGCGCTAATCCCAGACCGAGTAGAATTACACAAGCGTATTGAAAAACGATTAGAAATTATGTGGGAAATCGGTTTTTTAAATGAAGTGAAAAGCTTGATGAAAAAATACGATTTTGATGAAAATCTTCCATCCATGCGTTCCGTTGGTTACCGTCAGGCGATCGAATTTATAAAAAACAGTGATCGAAGTGTTGAAAAACAGCGAGAAATGGAAGACAAAGCATTGTTTGCAACACGACAACTTGCTAAACGTCAATACACATGGTTAAGATCTTTGCAAGATAAGCATAAATTTACTACATATTTTACCGCACAGCAGGCTCAAGAAGACTTGCGAAACTGTTACGGATAAAGCAAAATTTACAGACTATCTTTTTTATAATTTTTAATTGAAAAATAAAGATAGTTTTTTTGCGCTGATTTTAAAATTTTTTGGAGTTATAACATGTCTAAAGGTCAAACTTTACAAGATCCGTTCTTGAATTCCCTACGTAAAGAACGTATTCCTGTTTCTATCTTCCTGGTTAACGGTATCAAACTACAAGGTCATATCGAATCATTTGACCAATACGTTGTATTATTAAAAAATACTGTAAGCCAAATGGTTTACAAACACGCGATTTCTACCGTAGTTCCTGCACGTAACCCACGTCCTGCTGGTGCTCCTGCTGGTCCTCAAGGTGCTGGCTTTGGCGGTCAAGGTGGCTTTGGTGGCGGCCAACCTGGTGGCTTCGGTGGTCAAGGTGGCTTCGGTGGCGGCCAACCTGGCGGCTTCGGCGGTCAAGGTGGCTTCGGTGGCGGTCAACCTGGTGGCTTCGGTGGTCAAGGTGGCTTCGGTGGCGGTCAACCTGGCGGCTTTGGTGGTCAAGGCGGCTTCGGTGGTCAAGGTGGCTTTGGTGGTCAAGGTGCTGGCTTTACTGATGATGCAAAATTCGAAGATTCTCAAGATGACGAAAACAACCGTTAATCTGATTTAAGAATTCAAAAAACCTCTCAGAAATGAGAGGTTTTTTTATGGTAATAGTCTTATATAGATAATAAAAAAACCGGCCAAAAGCCGGTTTTTTTAAAGATGCTGAATATTAATTCTTTTTACGGTCCAGTTGTGGATCTTTGATCTCAACAAAGGCATTACTGCGTGTCTCACGTAACCAGCTATCCAGTTCTGTATCAAACTGACGTTCGCCTAAAAGCTGGCGTGCCATACGGTCCTGATATTCTGAAGTCATATCCTGTTGGCGCGTATCTGTCACCTGTAGAATATGCCAGCCAAACTGAGACTGGAACGGTTCGCTAATTTGGCCCACAGGCGTTTTTTTCATACGTTCTTCAAACTCTGGGACCATCACACCTGGATTCACCCAGCCTAGACTACCACTGTCACGTGCTGAACCAGGATCATTGGAGAAGGTAGCCGCCAGTACGGCAAAGTCTTCACCATTTTTTAGGCGGGTATACAGACTGTCAATCATCTGTTTGGCATTTTCAGGACTCACTACTTCGGAAGGCTGAATCAGAATATGACGCGTCTGATATTGTTGTACGAGTGCACGCTTTTCACCCGTTTTACGATCAATTAGCTTAAGGATGTGAGTACCATCGCGGGCTTCAATCAGTTCAGAGGTTTGACCAGGCTGAAGGCTGGTTACACGTGATGCGAGCTCATCTGGAATATCTGAAATATTACGGAAGCCCATGTCAGCAGCTTCAACTTTGACACCATTTTTGGAGTATTTCTTCTCAATTGCTTTCAGGTCGGTAGAGCTTTCTAACTCTTTCTTTACCTCTGCTGCAACTTGAGCTGTATTGTCACCAGAAACACGGACATGTTGTACATGAACCTGATTGCCGAGTAATGCCTGACCTTGCGGGGTTTTCAGGAAGTTCTCCACATCCTGATCGCTGATTTTGATACGGGAAGTCACAATCTGTTGACGTAGACGGTTAATCGCAAGGTCTTCTGCAATACGGTTACGTAGAGCAGCATAAGTATTTGGTGCAATTGAATCCAGCTTTTGCTGGAAAGCTTCCAGGCTGGAAGAACCAGAGTCGCGTGCAACTTTTAATACTGCATCATTAAGCGCTTTTTCATCAGGACGAACATTATAACGCTTTACCTGTTCAAGTTGAGCCTGACGTAAAATCAGTTGCTCTAAGGCTTGTTGTTGCAGGATTTGTTGTGACGGTGCAGGCTTCTTTTGCTTTTCGAGTTGATGAGAAATCTCTGCAATGCTTTGATCCAGGTCACTGCGAAGAATCACGCTATTGTCGACAACAGCTACAACTTCATCCTTGGTCTGTGCAACAGCAAAAGTAGGTATTGCTGCAGAAAGGCATAGCGCAAGTGTGGTTGCTTTAAAAAAATGTTTTAACTGTTTTGTCTTCATTAACGTTCTGTCCAAGTCTGATTGATATTATTAAAGCCCAGAATACGGTTTTCCAGTAGTGATGCTAATTTATTGTTGAATCCACCCAGGCCTCTCAGGCTGAGTTCTGCCATGATCATGCGTTTTGGTTTAACACCAGCTTCATTGATGTCATCCAGATCATTGTAATATGAGCGGCCATAGACGGAAACACCCCAACAGCATGACTCATAGTTCACGCCAAGTAAATATTCACGTGCAACGTTGTTTTCCAGATCGTATTGAGCATGACCAATCAGACGCCAGTTATTGAAAACAGGCTGAATGAATGAACCAACCACCTGATCATAGCTTTTTTGACGGTCAGTAATTTCTTTGCGATAGAAATAGCCTACATTGTAGAGATTACCTTGTTCACCAGTGTAATAGGCTTGCACATCGCGCTGTGCATTCTGACCATTCGACATCCATGCTGAGTTAAAGTTGACATGGAAATTATTGGAAAGCTGGCTGGATAGTTGAATTACAGGACCAGTATGCGTTTCACGGTCATATTCATCAATATCCCGTTCTAAAGTCACGCGACGGTCTTCGAAGAAGAAACTTTGGCCTATACTGGCACGCAGGCGTTCTAAACCAACATCATTGAACAGGCTGTAGCTTAAGCCTACGGATGCAAAGTTATTGTCTTCTAAACGGTCATGACCATAGAAACGACGTGGGCTGAATAGCTGATCATAGCTGATCGAAGCATTCACTGAGTCAAAATTCGGCTGACCTTCTTGATTCTCGTAAGGTGCGTAAGCATAAAACAGACGAGGTGTTAGTGTCTGTAAATAGCGTCCTTCTTTTTCAAAAATCAAACCAGCATCGAGAGTGAATTCTGGCACTACAATAGATTTATCTTCACTTGAAGAATTAGTTTGGTTCTGGTCTAAAAGATCAATCGTGTCCTTGTCATAGAAGGTATTAATATTGCGCAAGGACAATTGAGGAAGCAGGAATAAGCCAGGCGTTCGATGATTATAGCGAACTGCCAGATCGTTATAGATACGTGTACCACTCGGTTCGTAACTGCCTGTAGCTGGATTTATATTATTAACATCTTTTTTGAAATAGGCAGTATCGTGATTGGCTTCGAATTGCCAGCCGAGTGGGTTGCCCGTTTTATAGTTAACCAGGAATTGTGGCAAACGCGCATAAGGACGGTCTTCATCTGCAACTTCTGGGTCTAGGGTCTGGAAATCTTCTACTTTTAACTGTGCTTTTAAGCCAGGAATACCATTTTTATAGTTAATTTCCCAAGCACGACGTAAATTCAGATCAGTCTTAGAATTTGGGTTGTTATTTAGATCTGAGAAGAAATCTTTATCTGAAGCATAGTTATATTCAAGATTGGTTGAGAACTGCTCGTTAATCTGCCAGTCATGACGGAAATGCAGGTCTTTACGGTCTTGATCGTCATAGCTACGATCTGAAGGTAAAATGCCCCCCCAGATTTGACCATAGCCAAAGTTCTCGGTTAAGTAACGGAACTGACCATCCAGCATTGCACCACGGTCAGCGATATAACGTGGTGTAATGGTAGCATCATAATTTGGTGCCAGATTTAGATATACTGGAACGCCTAGTTCTAAGCCACCATCATTGGTAAAACCAAAACTAGGGGTCAGAATTCCGGTGGTGCGACGATCATCAATCGGGAAGTTAAAATAAGGTACTGCAAGAACAGGCACATCTTTAACGTATATTTTGGTATTACGAGTTTCACCACGACCTGTTTCCTGATTCAGCTTGATGCGATCCGCCTGAATTTTCCAGGTTGGCTTCTGTTCAGGTGGGCAAGTGGTATAGGTTGCATTTTCCAGCTCAACTGTTTCAGTGGAAGTTCTGGCGATTTTTTCTGCACGCCCATGCGCATGTTGTTCTTCTGCAATATAAAAGCTGTTATTTAAGTCGCCTTGTTGGGTTTTTAGGTTGTAATTAATATCATCACTTTGTGAGAGCAGACCTGCTTGTGCCAGCTGTACTCGACCTTGAGCTTTGGCGTAGGTCTGGGTCTGGTCAATAGTCACTTGATCTGCACGAATCTGACGACCTTGCTGATCAATGATGACATTGCCTTCTAAGTAGGAATCGCCATTCGGATTATAGTGGCCATAGTCAGCAGTAACGGTAGAAGTCGCTTGATCTGGAGCAACTGCTTCAACTTCAGGTGAAACCGGAGTAATCCAGGTGCCTTGACAATAGGCAGAACTTAAATACTGTCCCTGTCGTTGTTGTGCTTCAGGCGTGGATTTGTCAACATAATATTGAGAGAAAAATGCTTCACCAGGATAGGTTTCCTGTAAGCTTTGTTTAAGCTGCTGATTGTTGCTGTTGGATGAGTCATTTTCTGCAGCATAGCTTGAAATTGAGCTACCACATAACAAAGTTAAGATCGCAGTCGCTAAAGGATTATATTTAAACTGATGCTTCATTTGTCTCATTAACCAATCATGCTTTTATCGCAATTAATTATTGTCGCATCATAGAGAAAAAGTTGATAAGTAGCTACACTTAGCACTTTAAAAACTCAGCCTGTACTAGAATTTATTGCAAATGAATACTCAACGCGAACAATTGATACAATCTTGGATTGCTTCTGTACTCGGTTCAGATCAATTTGAAACTCATTTTTTAGCAGGCGATGCCAGTTTTCGTCGTTATGCACGAATCAAACTGAATAATAAAACATTTATGCTAATGGATGCACCACCAGAAAAAGAAGATTGTGTGCCTTTTGTGACGATAGATGAATTTTTTGATGCGAATGGTGTTCGCGTGCCTCACATTGTGGCGAAAGATCTGGAAAATGGTCTATTACTGCTCGAAGATTTCGGCAATGTGATGCTGTCTGATCTGCTCAATAACGACACTGTCGATGCTTATTATGAGCAGAGTTTTAAACAGTTAGTTCAGTTACAGTCTATTCAAGGCCAAGGTCATTTTCCTGAGTATTCTTATGAAAAACTGATCTCGGAAATGGAATTGCTGACTGACTGGATGTTGCCCGCTTTAAAAGTCATTCCGACCGCAGCGGAAAGTGCGCTGATTAAGCGTACCTTTGCCATTCTGGCGAATGCAGCATTAGCTCAACCTCAAGTGATTGTGCACCGTGATTTCCATAGCCGTAACCTGATGCAGATTGCAGGTGAAACAGATCTGGGCGTGATCGATTTTCAGGATGCGGTAATTGGTGCGGATACTTATGACCTGATCTCGATTACCCGCGATGCCTATGTACAGTGGAATGCTGACCGTGTCTATCGCTGGTTTGAAATTTTCTATAACTTATTGCCGGCTTCTGCCAAAGAGGGTCGTGATTTTGGTCAGTTCAAGAAAGATGCCGACATGATGGCCATTCAACGTCATATCAAGATTTTAGGTATTTTTGTGCGCCTGTTTGAACGTGATGGTAAATCGGGATATTTGAAAGATTTGCCGCGTGTGATGTGGTATCTGCTGGAAGAAAGTAAACCTTATGCACAATTGCAGCCATTTATGCAATTTATCAATGAGCGTGTATTGCCAGCCTTTGAAGAAAAATATGGATCATATGAGGTGGCTGCATAAATGAAAGCGATGATTCTGGCTGCAGGCCTAGGTAATCGCATGCGCCCTTTAACGCTGCATACACCAAAGCCACTCTTAGAAGTAGGTGACAAGCCTCTGATCGTCTGGCATATCGAAAAGCTGGCGGCGATCGGTGTCAATGAAATTGTCATCAATACCGCATGGCTAGGTGAAAAACTTGTGGAAGCTTTGGGGGATGGTTCGCAGTTTGGTGTCAAGATTTTATGGTCACATGAAGGTGAGGGGCTGGAAACTGCTGGTGGTATTATCAACGCTTTGCCTTTATTAGGTGATCAGCCTTTTATTTTAGTGAATGGTGATGTCTGGACCACCATGGATTTTGCGCCATTATTGACAGTGGAGCTGGGTGAAAACTTGGCACATCTGGTGTTGGTGCAAAATCCACCTCAGCACCCACAAGGTGATTTTAGCCTGGCTGAAGGTAAAGCTTATACCTTTGATCAGAATGTTCAGGGTGAAAATCTGACCTTTAGTGGTGTATCTGTGATTGACCCGAAAATGTTTGCAGGTCTGGAAGCAGGTAAGCGTCCACTGGCGCCATTACTCAAAGAGGCGATGCTGGCAAATCAGGTTGCTGCATCAAAGCTGATGGGTAATTGGGTTGATGTAGGGACACCAGAGCGTTTAGCTGTACTGGATGCTGAAATTCGTGAAGGGAAATATGCTTAAGTGAATATTCACTAAGCACTCCCTACTGTGCCAATATAGAGAAAGCGGTATACTTTCTTCTAATTTTTTCGAGCGTTAATTGTTTATGCATACGTTTTTTCAGGAATTAAAGCAGGGTAGCCAGGCTTTAGGTTTAGCATTGAGTGATGAAACTTTAAATTTATTACTCAAGTACCAGGACGCTTTGGTGCTGTGGAATAAGGCATACAATCTGACTGCCATTCGTGACCCGAAAGAAATGCTGGTCAAGCATCTGCTAGACAGCTTAAGCATTTTAAAGGATCTGCCATCAGGTCGTCTGCTCGATATTGGTACCGGCGGCGGGATGCCAGGCATGATCATTGCATTATGTCAGCCGGAACGTAACTGCGTACTATTAGATTCAAATGGCAAGAAAATCCGTTTCCTGAAGCAGTTTATTGCTGACCTGAAATTGCAAAATGTGATTGCGGTGCAAACACGCGTTGAAAATGAAGACAGTATTAATGAACTCGGTCAGTTTGATGTGATTACCAGTCGTGCCTTTGCATCATTGACCGATTTTGTAAACGCATCAAAACCTTATATGCATGAGCAAAGTATTATTGCTTCCATGAAAGGTCTGATTCCACAAGATGAAGTTAGTGCTTTAAAAGATGAATTCAGTTGTGAGATTATTGAACTAAAAGTTCCGCGCTTAGACGAACAACGTCATTTACTTTTATTAAAACGTATTTAAGATTTTCAAAGGAATTGGGGTCAACATGGCACAAATTATTGCGATTGCAAACCAGAAGGGTGGCGTTGGCAAAACCACAACCGCAGTAAATTTGGCGGCATCTCTCGCAGTATTAAAAAAACGTGTGCTGCTTGTGGATATGGATTCACAAGGTAATGCTACGATGGGCTCGGGCATTCAGAAAAATGACTTACTTTATTCAGTAACAGATGTGTTGCTTGGTGAAGTGCCGATTGAAACGGCAATTACTAAGGCGGAAGTTGGATATAAAGTATTAGGCGCCAACCGTGATCTGGCTGGCGTAGAGCTGGCAATTGCCGAACAGGAAGGCCGTGAATTTATTCTGCGTGATGCCCTGCAGGAAATTGAAAAATCATTTGATTATATTATTGTAGATTGTGCACCAAGTTTAAGCCTGATTACCGTGAACGCCTTAGCTGCCGTGGATGGCGTGATTATTCCAATGCAATGTGAGTATTATGCATTAGAAGGATTGGCTGATTTGACTCAGACCATTGACCGGATTCAGCAGGCTTTAAATCCTGATCTACAAATCGTGGGTGTATTACGTACCATGTATGATGCGCGTAATGCACTGACACGTGATGTCTCTGAAGAATTACAACAATATTTTGGCAAGAAACTTTACGATACCGTGATTCCACGTAATATCCGTCTGGCTGAAGCACCAGCACATGGTTTGCCAGTGATTTATTTTGAAAAAAGTTCCAAGGGTGCAGTTGCTTACCTTAATCTGGCGGCTGAAATGTTAAAGAAAAGCAAAGTGAAAAAAGGAAGTAAAGCATGACCGTGAAGAAACGTGGACTCGCCAAAGGTCGTGGTTTGGATGCATTACTGGGGTCAATTCAAAAAGAAAAATTACAGCTTGAAGCACAAGGTCTGGATCATGGTCAGCTGAAGCAGATTGATGTGAACCTGTTGAAACGTGGTGAATACCAGCCACGTCGTTATATCAATGAACAGGACTTGCAGGAATTGGCTGCTTCAATTGAGAAGCATGGCATCATGCAGCCGATCGTCATCCGTCCGGTAGATGATGAACGCCATCCTTATGAAATTATTGCGGGTGAGCGTCGCTGGCGTGCAGCACAATTGGCAGGCCTTACAGAAGTTCCTGCGATTGTGCGTGATCTGAATGATCAGGTGGCAATTGCGCTGGCTTTGATTGAAAATATCCAGCGTCAGGATCTGAATCCAATTGATCAGGCAATGGCGCTGCAACGTTTCCATGAAGAATTTGGTCTGAGCCATCAGGAAATTGCCGATACTGTAGGCAAGGCGCGTACGACAGTCAGTAATTTACTGCGTTTGCTGACCTTGGCTGAAGAGGTCAAAGACTTTATGCAGCAAGGGCTGCTTGATATGGGGCATGCCCGTGCGATCCTGACTTTGAAAGCCAAAGACCAGCTGAAAGTGGCTGAAATGGTAATTGAGAAGAGCTTGTCCGTACGCCAGACTGAGCAATTAGTGCGTGATTTTAATACTCCAAAACAGGATAAACCAAAGCCAGTCGTAGCGCCGGATATTCAACAACTGACACAACGTCTGTCAGAACGTTTTAGTGCAGAAGTAAAAATTGATTATAACAAGCAGGGCAAAGGCAAACTGGTCATTAGCTATCATTCATTGGAAGAGCTAGACGGTATCCTTTCGATCCTGGATGACGAATAAAACTTGATTCTTGATTGGGGATAAATCAGATGTGGGAATTGGTAAAAGCAGGTGGGTGGCTGATGCTACCCCTCGTATTATGTTCGATTTTCATGGTGGCCATCTCATTAGAGCGATTTATTCGCCTAAAAAAGAGCCTGATATTACCTAAAGCGCTTTTGATAGGTCCCGGGCAAAATGCCAATCAGGTGATGCAAAAACTAAATATGGATAAATCCCTGCAAGGGAGTACATTAGGCCGTGTTTTTGCAGCAGGTGCTGCCAGCCAGCAACAGACCGAGCAATATGCACGTGCCCAGATGGAAGTCGTTGCTTCGCAGGAAATTGGTTATCTGGAAAGAAATATCAATTTTTTGGGAACTTTAAGTGCAGTTGCACCTTTGCTGGGTTTGCTCGGTACAGTGATCGGAATTATTGAATCTTTTCTTATGATTGACGTGGGTACTACCAGCGATCCAGTGCTGATGATGCCGGGGATTTCCAAGGCGTTAATTACGACAGCTGCCGGGATGCTGATCGCGATCCCTGCCGTATTTGCACATCGTTATTTCCAGCGTCTGGTACAGGAATATGTAGCTGAGCTGGAGCAGCAGGCGACTTTATTTCATGCTGACCTGTTTTATTCGCATGCTTCAGAAGCGGATGAAATTCTTCAGAAGGCGAGCTGAGGTGAGTCATGAAATTCAAACGCAATCAGGTTGAAGATGTTCATATCAACCTCACTCCGATGATTGACTGTCTGTTATTTATCTTGGTATTTCTATTGCTTTCTACGACTTTCAGTCAACTCAGCCGTATGAATTTGACCTTGCCAGACGCGCAAGGAGTTCCACCGAAAAACTTTGATCAAAAGGTTGAAGTCACTGTGGATGCAAATGGGCACTATGCAGTGAATGGGCAGTCATTGGCGAGCAAAGAAGTGGCTGATTTAAATACCGCAATTAAACAGATTTCTAACGAACGACGTGATTTAATGTTCGTGATTGCTGCTGATGCAAAAGCAGCACATCAGGATGTGATTCGCGTTATGGATGTTGCAGGGCAACTTGGCTTTGTGAACATCAACATTAGTACGAAAGTACCTACCCGAGGTTATTAGTGAAGCAAGATTTAAAAGTCTATTTACGTCTTCTCAGTTATTTAAAACAATTTTGGGGATTGGCCTTACTGGTTATCCTGGGTTTCGCCATCAATGCTGCAACAGAAGTCTCTGTTGCCAAGTTGCTGGAATATATTATTGAAGCGATTCAGACTCGTGATCAGGGTTTTACGACGATCTTCCCGTTTCTGGTGGTCTTGCTGATCTTTTTCCGCGGTGTAGGTTTGTTTTTAGGTGGCTATTTTACTGCAGTCATTTCCCGAAATCTGGTCTTTAATATTCGTCAGGAAGTCTTTGCCAAGCTGATGCGTCTGCCTTCGCAATATTTTCTGGATAATACCAGTGGTCATATTAGTGCTAAAATCATGTATAACGTTGAGCAGCTGACTGCTGCTTCAAGTGATTCATTTAAAGTGATTGTACAGCAAGGTCTGATCACAATCGCGCTGATTGGTTATCTGCTTTATACAAACTGGCGTTTAACGTTAATTATTCTGATTTTTGCACCGATCATTGGTCTGCTTATTCGCAAAGCTGCACAGCGTATGCGTAAGCTGTCCAAGCAAGTGCAGAACACCATGGGGGATGTGAACCATGTGGTACAGGAATCTGTAAATGCCAATATGGTGGTAAAAGCCTTTGGCGGTCAAGCGTACGAGCAGGAACGTTTTAGAAAGCACTCTCTAGAAAACTTGCGTCGTGGCTTGAAAATGGTTGTGGTGAAAGAGCTCAACAGCCCGATCGTACAGCTCATTATGTCTATTGCGTTGAGTATTGTCATGTTCCTGGCTTTGCGCCCGGAAATTTTACGTGACACGACTGCAGGTGAATTTGTCGCTTATATTACCGTGGCAGGTATGTTGTCCAAACCGATCAAGGCACTTACTGAAGTCAATGAAAAAATTCAGCGTGGTATGGCGGCAGCTTATTCAGTGTTTGAATTACTGGATATGCCGGAAGAAAAAAATGCAGGTACTTTTAAAGATACTTTAAAAGGTAATATCCAGCTGAAAAATGTGAACTTGACTTATTCTGATGGGTATCAGGCATTAACCGATCTGAATCTTGATGTAAAAGCCGCACAAACAGTAGCATTGGTAGGTCGCTCAGGTGCAGGTAAAACTTCACTGGTGAACCTTTTAATGCGCTATCAGGAAGCAAGCTCCGGTCAAATCCTGTTTGATGGCAAAGACATTAAAGATTTTGAGCTGAATGCTCTGCGTACCCAGATCTCGATGGTAAACCAGCAGGTGGTGCTGTTTAACCGTACCGTGCGTGAAAACATCGCTTATGGTCAGCTGGAAGATGCTGCAGAAGAAGATATTATTGCCGCGGCTAAAGCTGCTTATGCCCATGACTTTATTATGGCTTTGCCAAATGGTTATGATACCGAGCTGGGCGCACAAGGTCTGAATCTGTCTGGCGGTCAGCGCC
Organism: Acinetobacter sp. ACNIH3; assembly: GCF_002918965.1. NCBI lineage: Bacteria > Pseudomonadati > Pseudomonadota > Gammaproteobacteria > Moraxellales > Moraxellaceae > Acinetobacter > Acinetobacter sp. ACNIH3. The sequence goes on from NZ_PQLP01000005.1 coordinate 32,188, forward strand.
AGCGTATTGCGATTGCGCGTGCCATTCTGAAAAATGCACCAATTTTAATTCTGGATGAAGCAACCAGTGCGCTGGATAATGAATCTGAATACTTTATTCAGCGTGCTTTTGATGCGGCAATGCAGGATCGTACCACTATCGTTATTGCTCACCGCTTATCTACGATTGAAAATGCCGACAGTATTGTCGTCATGGATCAAGGTCGCATTCTGGAGCAGGGGACCCACCAGGAATTGATCAACCGCAAGGGTGCTTATTACCAGTTGCATCAACGCAACTTCGAGGAACAATAAGTATGTCACTGGCACAGGTCATTCAGGATGCCTGGAATACACAGGCTAAATGGCTGATTGTATTTCGACCATTGTCCTGGCTGTACCAGATCGGATTTAGCTTAAATAAAGCCTTATATGATAAAGGTTTTAAAGCAAGTTATACCGCACCTGTACCTGTGATGGTGATTGGTAATATCACTGTGGGTGGGAGTGGGAAAACTCCATTACTGATCCATTTGGTTGAATATCTAGAAAAACAAAATGTCCGGGTTGGCGTGATCAGCCGGGGTTATGGAGGTAAAGGTCCATTTCCTTGCTATGTCGATACGCAGGCGACCGCAGAAAGTGTGGGGGATGAACCCGCACTGATTGTCCAGTCGACGGGTGTACCGATGGCTGTTGGTCCTAATCGTCAGCAGAGTATAGAGCTGCTATTGTCCAAACATAATCTGGATTTGATTATTTGTGATGATGGTTTACAGCACTGGGCTTTGAATCGTCAGATTGAGTGGATTGTGCTGGATAATAATCGTGGTCTGGGCAATCAGAAACTTCTGCCTGAAGGTTATTTACGTGAGCCGGTTGAACGTCTAAAAACCGGTACTGTAATTGAGCATACGGCTTATCCGCAATCTGACTTGCATATGCATTTGGCTCCCTCACAGCCGTATTTACTCAATCGGGCAGGGTTGCAGACTTTTGATCCGAACTTACCTTTTTATGCCGTCGTCGGGATTGGTTTTCCACAGCGTTTCTATCAGACCTTGGAAAGCCTGGGTATTCAGCAATTCCAGTGCCATGAATTTCCGGATCATCATGACTATGAAATTGAAGATCTGCAGTTTGAAGATAATTATCCGATCATTACCACTGAGAAAGATGCAGTAAAGATTATGACTTTACTCAAACAGAATCCGGCATTTAATCGTGATATCTGGGTGGTGCCTGTTGAGGCAATATTATCGCCAGCCTGTTATGCGATCTTGCAGCAACAACTTGGTGAATACGGTATTTCTATTTCTTAAGGTTTATTCATTATGAAACACATTGTCATTCCTGCACGCTTTGCCAGCTCACGTCTGCCGGGTAAACCTTTATTAGAGATTCGTGGTCGTCCAATGATTCTGCGTGTGGTCGATCAGGCGCGTAAAGTAGAAGGTTTTGATGATCTATGTGTAGCGACAGATGATGAACGTATTGCAGCCGTATGTCGTGCTGAAGGTGTGGATGTTGTCATTACTTCACCTGATCATCCATCGGGAACCGACCGCCTAAGTGAAGTAGCAAAAATTAAAGGTTGGGCAAGTGATGATATTATCGTTAATGTCCAAGGTGATGAGCCGTTATTACCTGCGCAACTGGTTCAGCAGGTGGCTCAGCTACTGGTCGATCAGCCAGAATCGTCTATGTCGACACTTTGTGAGTCGATTCATCAGCTTGAAGAATTTCAGCGTGACAGTATCGTGAAAGTGGTGATGTCAAAGCACAATCAGGCGCTGTATTTTAGCCGTGCAACGATTCCTTATGACCGTGATGGAGCAAAACAAGCTGAGCAGAAACTGCATGATCAGGCTTATCGCCATTTGGGTCTGTATGCTTATCGGGTGAAGTTGCTTCAGGAATATGTAACCTGGGAAATGGGCATTCTGGAAAAGCTGGAATCTTTAGAACAGTTGCGTGTGCTGGAAAATGGTCACCGTATTGCCATCTCTGTTGCTGAAGTGAGTTTGCCCCCTGGTGTAGATACCCAGCAGGATCTGGATCGTCTGAACCAGCTTGATCCATCTGTATTCGCCTAATTTGAGAATTTAGCATGCCGCTTGATGCCACCGCACAAATTTATCCTTGGCAACAACAAGTCTGGGATACGCTTACTGGGCGTTTTCCCCAGCTTGGGCATGGACTACTGTTTTATGGCAAAAAGGGTTGTGGTAAGGAAGCTTTTACCCAGCAATTTCTAGCATGGGTATTATGTCAAAATCGTCATATGCGCAATTTGCCATGTGGTGAATGTGGCAGTTGTCAGTGGCTTAAAGCAGATACTCATCCCAATTATGTTTATATCAGTACCGATGAAGAAAACAAAAAACAGAATGCCAAAATCAAGATTGAAAAGATCCGGGATTTATTGCCATTTGTGCAGCAAACTGTTGATGGTTGGCGTGTTATTGTCATAGAGCCTGCTGAAGCACTGAATATTGCCTCTTCCAATGCTTTGCTGAAAACCCTGGAAGAGCCGGGTGAAAATATTGTCATTATTCTGCTGGCTGATCATTACTTAAAATTACCCGCGACAATTCGTAGCCGTTTACAGCATTTTGCTTTGGATCGCATTACATCAGATCAGGCCACAAATTATTTAAACGAATATTTACCAGATGCAGGATCTTCCCAACAACAATTATTAATGAATCTGGCCAATCAGATGCCGTTACAGGCGATTGAAGTGGCTCAGAGTGCCTGGATGCCGATGCGTCAGGATTTTTTGCAAGACTGGAAAAAACTGGTTATAGAAAAAAATATGCCGATCGCAATTGCGACGCGATGGAACAAAAGCCTGAACTTTAGTGATTTTGGGCAGATGTTTGAATACTTGTTGTCGGATTTGATTTGTGTCAAGCTAAATCAAGCCGTTAAAAACATCGATTTGGAATTTGATGTATTGGCTCAACAATATTCATTAGAACAGCTTTTTGATATTTATGGGGAATTTCAACAGTCCAAGCAGTATCTGGAACAGAATGTACAAAGCAATCTGGTTCTGGATCAGCTCTGTATTCGACTGATGAATCTTTAACGAACAAGGAGAAGAATATGCAATCACGTATGGGGGGGATTATTCAGGCCAATATTCCTGATATTGAAACTCTATTTGCCAGTTATATGCCATTTGTTGCAGGCGGTGGTCTTTTTATTCCTTCCAATCAGACAGTAAAGCTCGGGGATGAAGTTTTCGTCCTGACTACTTTACCTGAACAATCACAAAAAATTCCTTTAACCGGTAAAGTTATTTGGGTATCACAAAAACAAAATGGCATTAAACCACAAGGTTTTGGCATCCAGTTAAGCGGTGATAAAGGCATTTTCTTTAAAAATGAGGCCGAACGACTGACTACGGGGCTTAAATCTGCAGGGCGTAGAAGCTACACTATGTAATTCTCCCTGCTGAAAAGGACTACACCGTGTTTGTAGATACGCATTGTCATTTAACTTTACTCGACTTAACGCCTTACAGCGGTGATCTGGATCTGGCATTGGCACAGGCACGTGAAGCAGGTGTTTCCAAGTTTATGAGTATTTCGGTAGATCTTGATGATCATATCGAACTGGCCAAGATTGCGGCACGACATGCTGATGTAGGCTACACCGTGGGTGTGCATCCTTGTGAAGATGCTGCAACCATGGCGCGCGCAACTACGGATTATCTGGTTGAGCTGGCACAGCCAGAAAAAGTTTGGGCTTTAGGTGAAACAGGTCTGGATTATTTCCATAGCACTGATTTTATCCAAGAACAGAAAGAATGTTTTGCACGCCACATCCATGCTTCTCAAGTCGTGAAAAAACCGGTGGTGGTCCACACCCGTTCAGCCAAGCATGACACAGTAGATATCATTCGCGCTGAAAAATCTACACATGGCATATTGCACTGTTTTACCGAAGACTGGGAAACAGCCAAAGCAGTTCTTGACTGTGGTTATTATGTCTCTTTCTCAGGCATTGTTTCTTTCAAAAATGCGCAGGATTTACGGGATGTGGCGAAACAGGTTCCACTGGATCGCGTGTTGATAGAGACAGATAGTCCTTATCTGGCACCCGTGCCTTATCGGGGTAAATCAAATGAACCGAAATACGTTCCATTTGTAGCCAAAGCCTTATGTGATGTATATGATAAGAGCTTGGAAGAAATGGCTGCAATCACAATGCAGAATTTTGAAAATCTTCTAAGTTTCAAGTAATACGAATTAAATAAGAGCAGAAGAGAGTTATAGGGTGAAGATGGATCGTCAGGCTCAGTTTCGAGCAAGAGAAACCTTGATTTTTCAAGTAGCAGAACAGCTGCTACTTGAAAATGGTGAAGCCGGTATGACGCTAGATGCGTTGGCTGCAGAACTGGATTTGGCTAAAGGCACACTCTATAAACATTTCCAAAGCAAGGATGAGCTGTACATGCTGCTCATCATCCGTAATGAACGTATGCTGCTGGAAATGATACAAGATGCGGAGAAGGCTTTTCCAGAACATTTGGCTTTCTTCATGTTGCATCATTTGCACCATCCGGAGCGTACGGTACTGTTTCATCAGATTGAGGAACGCTTATCGACGACTGGGGTGGGCATTCAGCAATTATTTACTGAGCTTTACCAGATCCGGAAACAGCGTTTACGTCTGATTATTCGCATGACAGAAAGCTATCTCGAATCAATTCAAAGCAGTATGCCAGTACGTGATTATCTTGCTTCGATTTGGTCACTGACTCATGGTGCAGCTGCAATCCTGAACTCCAGTTTCTATCAGCGTTACCTTGGTTCTCGTGATACTTTACGTGTGGCCTATATCGACCAGGCTCTGGCTTTACCCAAGAAAATTAATTCGGCTGAGCAGTTTGTTTAAAGGCATTCCATGAAAATCCAATTTCTATCATCAAATCATGGTTTTACACTCATTGAACTGATGGTAGTAATTGTCATTATGGGAATTCTGGCATCTCTGGTGATGCTGAATATAGGTGGTGTAGATCAGCGTAAAGCGATGCAGGCACGTGAAGTGTTTATGCTGGATTTACAACGCATTTTACGTGAAGCGAATGATCAGGCTCGGGTGCTCGCCTTGCAGACCCAGCCGGCAACGGATGTCAGTCCATTTCAGTACACTGTGGTGGAATATCAAAAAAATCCTACCAATACCGATTTCAGTTTAAGTAGAACATCACAGAAATGGATTCACTATACTGAATTTAAGACCCAAGCTTTGCCAGATAAAGTATCTTTGCAGATTCAGCCCTTGGACCAGCGTTATGAAAATGCACAAAACCGGGATTTGACTATGCAGGATGCACCAAAATTGATTTGGCTTGGTAATGGGGAAGTGAAACCGGCACGGATTCAGTTTTATCTTGATAATAATGAAGTCGGTTCTGCGATTGAAATCGACCACCTGGGTAAAATCAATGAAATTTAAATATTTCAAGCAGAGTGCTGGAGCTGATGCAATCAAGTCATTTAAGGCGAGTGCTGATCGATTTCATTATGTGTACCTCGAGCATAGCTCTTTATCTTACACAGCGGTGAAGCAGCATTACACTCATCGCAGCTCCTCAAGCACAGCTTTCGGACTTTCTTGCGCGACAATGCCGCTCAGGTCGAGTATTACTCGACTTAATCGTATGCACTCCGAACAGAGTTCGTCATCTTGTGCTCGAACGAAACGTTGTTTCGTTTATCGCTGCTCCTCAAGCATAGCTTTCGGACTTTCTTGCGCGACAATGCCGCTCAGGTCGAGTGTTACTCGACTTAATCGTGCCTCAGGTTTTACCTTGCTGGAAGTCATGGTTGCGCTGGCAATCTTTGCTACCGCAGCCATGGCACTGACTAAAGTGGCAATGCAATATACCCAGTCGACTTCCCATGCCATCTTACGCACCAAAGCTCAGTTTGTTGCTTTAAATGAAGCAGCACAAATGGAAATCAATCAGGAATGGCTAACAGGAACTTCATCCCGGCAAATTACCCAGCAGGGTGAGTCTTGGCAGATTGATAAGAAATCTGAATCAACCATAAGCCCAAATGTACAGCGTGTTGATATTCAGGTCGGTATTGTCAATGCTGATACTGGGCAACTGGAATCTGGTGTCAGCAGTCTGGTGTTTTTTAATCATCGGGTGAATCAGACACAATGAAAAAAAATGGATTTACCCTGGTCGAGCTTCTGGTTGCGATTGCAATCTTTGCCGTATTGTCTGCATTGGGATGGCAGGTCTTTGATCATATCCGGGTCACGCGCGATCAAAATACCCTTCATGAACAAAAGCTAAATCAATTACAGCAGGGCTATCAGCAGATTCTGCGTGATACGGTGCAAACAGTACCCTTAACTGCAAATGTAAATGGTGATATTCAGCCAGCTTTAGTATTGCAAGATGGTCGTTTTAATTTTAGTAAGACTGGTGTTACGGATCCGTTGGAACAAGGCATTGCGCCGGATGAGCGGGTGGAATATCAATATCGGGCGGATGAGCAAAAAGTCTATCGGCTTAAATTCAGGAACCTGAACCAGACCGGACGCGATCAACCTGAATCGAGCATATTGCTAAGTGATGTAGAACAGTTTCAAATTACTGCACTGAATCCAAATGAAATCACACAATGGCCGGAAAGTGGACTAGATTTAAATCGTACTGAAAACAAGCAGCTTTTACCGAAAGGTATCAAGATCAATCTGACTGTACAGGGTGTGCAATATGAATGGTTGTTCAGTCTGCTGAACACAGATTATCTGTCAAATAATACCAATAATATAGGCAGCTCATAGGATCGAAGTATGAAGCAGCAACAGGGTATCGCATTAATAACCATTCTGGTCATGGTTGCACTGGCAACCATCCTGGCGGCAACGATTGCCAAACGTCAGGCTGCGACCGCGGAAAGTACAGCTTATCTGATGCGCCAAAATCAGTCCTTGATGTATGCCAAAAGTGCTGAAGCCTTCTTTTCCGAGTTGCTTGTAGATGATGCTGAAAATGCCGCTGATATTGATCATCTGAACGAAACCTGGGCACAACAGATGCCACCTTTTCCTGTGGATGATGGCTATATTGCTGGCAGGCTAGAGGATGAGTCGGGCAAGTTTAATCTGAACAGTCTGGTGGCTGAAGATGGAACCGTAAATGAACCGGCGAAAAAATGGTTTGAACTGATTTTGAAACGGGTTGGATTACCGGAACAATTAAGTGAAGCAGTGATTGACTGGCAGGATCAAGATGAACTGCCAATTGGTGCTATGGGAGCAGAATCCATTCATTATCAAGGTTTGCCAAATGCTGCATTGCCACCCAATGCCAATTTTCATAGTATAGAACAACTCAAGCTGGTACGAGGTTTTGAAGAGAACCGCTATAAACTGCTGCTGCCATACGTAACGGCAGCCCCGCTAAAGGATACGCAGGTGAATATCAATACGGCACCAGCGGCTTTGCTGGCAAGTCTGGATGACAAGCTGGATGTGAATGCTGTGCAACAAGCTTTGGATCTTAAATTTGGTAAACAGGAGCACTTTGCTAATATATCTGAACTTTGGCAAGTCGCTCCTTTTGATCAGGTAGCTGCTGAAAATCGTAACCAGTTTGCCACGCTATTGGGCGTAAAGTCCCAGTTCTTTAAAGCACGGATTGAAGTGATGCTGAGTGAACGTAAGCGTCAGTTTAGCAGTGATCTGATACGGCAAGATAAGCAGGTCTATGTCTCGTATCGCAGTATGGCGCCATTTTAAATTATCTTCATACTTCAGCCAGAGTGCGTAGAAGCTGTATATGATCCGTTTTGTCTATTAACGTGAACTGCAAAATTAATCCTCCTTCTTCTAGTTTTGCTTTATAATTGTAGTGAATTCACCTATTTTTTGACGACATTACGGCACATGTTAATTCGTAAGCTATTTAAGTTTGAAAATGCTCATATCGTGCGAAATTGCACATCGGATCGCTGTAAGCGTTCGATCCATGGTCATAGTTATAAAGTAGAATTATTACTGAAAGCCTCTAAGCTCGATCATGGTCAGATGGTATATGACTTTGGCTTGCTAAAAGGTGTCATCAAGGACTTTTTTGATTCATTCGATCATGCTATCTGCTTTTGGCAGGATGATAATCCCGAATACATTCAGGCCTGCAAGAATTTTAGTGCACGTTGGGTGTCATTGCCAGTATCGCCGTCTGCTGAACAGTTCTCGCGTATTTTCTTCTTTTTAGCGCAGCAGGTGCTGGCTTCAACCATTACCCAGAATGGTGAAGGAGATGTTGAGGTGTATTCCGTGATTGTGCATGAAACCGATACCGGTTACGCGCAAAGCTTTTTGGAAGATATCGAAAATGAGCAAATGGGGCTACTTAACCTGGATCAGATTGAATTTTCTGAACAGGTACAAGCTGAATGGACCGATCCTGATATGTTCAACAAGTTGAAACAGGGAATTCCATTCCACAACCCAACCGTAGACTTACAGGTAAAAGTTTAAGCTGTTTCAGTTTTAAACTGCATGACATCAATTTAGGATGAAAAAATGTCTTTATTAACTGAACAGCAAATTGCAAAACTGAATAAAGTCCAGCTGGATGAAAGCTGGAAATATAGCCTGAGTGATTTTTTACTCGGTGCAAAAATGGATGCACTTAAAAATTTTCTGATTGAAGAAAAGAAAGCAGACAAAGTTATTTATCCACCGAATCATCTGATTTTTAATGCGCTAAATACGACACCGCTGGATCAGGTGAAAGTGGTGATTTTAGGACAGGATCCTTATCATGGCCCGAATCAAGCACATGGCTTGAGTTTCTCGGTGCAAAAAGGGGTTGCATTGCCTCCATCTTTGCGTAATATTTTTCATGAGTTGCACTCGGATCTGGGCGTGCCTATTCCTAAACATGGCAACTTGACCCATTGGGCAGAGCAAGGTGTATTGCTCCTGAATGCAGTATTAACCGTAGAAGCGGGCCAGCCGACTTCACATCAAAAACGTGGCTGGGAAGAATTCACTGATCACGTGATTGATGTCATTAATGAACAACGTGAAAATGTAGTCTTTATTCTTTGGGGTGCTTACGCGCAGCGTAAAGGACAACGCATTGACCAGAATAAACATCTTGTACTTAAAGCCGCACACCCGTCGCCGTTGTCGGCAAACCGTGGCGGATTCTTTGGTTGTAAAGTATTTTCCAAAGCAAACAATTATCTTAAACAACATGGCATTGAGCCTATAGATTGGCAGCTGGACGCATGACATATTCTCCTGTATCAAAACAATATCACTCAGATCTGATTGTCGAAGAAGCCCAAAATGGATGGCGCATCGTTCGATTAAATCGTCCGAAATCACTACATGCACTGGATGAAACCATTGCATCGGCCTTGCTTGAGGTTTTTGAAGATTTTCATCACGATGACAATGTAAAAGCAATTTGGTTCGATTCGACCACCCCTAAAGCATTCTGTGCAGGTGGAGATGTACGTAAATTGCGTCAGTTAGTCATCAATGATGAAGTTGCAACTGCGAACAAATTCTTTGAGCAGGAATATGCTTTAGATCTGTTGTTACATAACTATGCCAAACCAGTGCTGGTATGGGGCGAAGGTTATGTGATGGGTGGTGGTCTAGGTTTATTTATGGCAGCACCGTTCCGTCTGGTAACGCCATATTCCCGTCTGGCAATGCCTGAAATCAATATCGGTCTGTATCCAGATGTTGGTGCAACGCGTTTCCTAGCAGACCGTGGTGCGATTGGTTTATTTACCGGTTTAACAGGTTCAATCATGACCGCGGCTGGCGCGTATGGTATTGGCTGGGCTACCCATATCTGCGATATGCAGCGTGATGCTGTTCTGCACAAAATGGTCAATGTTGACTGGGAGCATTATCCGGCGGGAGATTTCCGCGCTATTGATGATACGTTAAACAGTATGCATCGTCCTGTAGGGCCTGGACCATTGCAAAATTCACTTGATGTCATTCATAGTGTCTGCCGTGGCGTTAACTTTGAACATGATTATGAAGCGATTGTTGGTTTAAGAGATGCGCGTAGCGACTGGTTGCGTCAAGCCAGTGAAAATCTTCAAAAAGGTTCTCCAGCGACTGCTGCCTTAACTTGGTTATTATGGCAATGGGGTAAACAGGTACATTCCTGGAATGAAGTTTTTGAGCTGGAAATCCAGATTTCCGATTGGAAAATCCGTCATCCGGACTTTGTCGAAGGTGTGCGGGCACGTCTGGTCGATAAGGATCTATCTCCGGAATGGGAGAAAGGTACTGACCTGAGTCTGAAAGGTATCTTTGGCAATAATCCACCCGTCACTCAAATTGACAGCTGGAATGCGTTATTAAGACAGTATGGTGTCATCAGCTGATTCATGACTGAACATATTAAAACCGATGCAGAGTGGATGCAGTTTGCCTATGAGCAGGCTGCATTAGCGGCAGCGCAGGGAGAAATTCCTGTGGGTGCAATTATTGTTAGTGATAACCAGATTATTGGTCAAGGCTTCAATTCTCCAATTTCATTGAATGACCCTACCGCACATGCAGAGATTGTAGCCATTCGTGAAGCCTGTCAGGCCATTCAAAACTACCGCCTGCCTGATGATGCAGTTCTCTACGTGACTTTGGAGCCTTGCACCATGTGTGTAGGGGCACTGGTACATTCACGGATTTCTCGCGTGGTTTTTGGTACCACAGAGCCGAAAGCAGGCTCACTGATCAGTGCACGTAAGCTCTTTGAAACTGGCTACTACAATCATGTTTTTGAGTTTGAGTCGGGATGCCTGCAAGCGCAGTGTGCCGGGCAGCTCAGCGATTTCTTTAGAATGCGCCGGGAACAGAAAAGACAATTAAAGTTACAAGAAAAGCAAATGAATGATCAGAATCAGGCCTGAATTCTGTTTAATATTAGCCCTTAAAAATAACAACCCTAACCAGGACTTATGATGAACGCCATACAAGTAAAAAAAGAATTTCCTGCACCTTTAGCGCAGGTGTTTGACCTGTTGTCTAAGCATGCAACTTATAATGTAGCCTTTGCACCTATTCAGGTGGAACGTATCAAGGATTCTGCGGATCCTGAACGTCCTGATGGTCTGGGGTCAATTCGTAGCCTGGGTATTGGGCCGATCAAGCCGTTAAAGGAACAGATCACACTACTTGAGCCGAATTCGCGGATTGAATATAAAATTATTAAAAATCCGCTGGTGAAACATCACTTGGGTATTATCGAGTTTGAAGCAGTTTCAGCTGATAAGACACTGGTGACCTATACCATTGAATTGCAGGCTCGTGCACCCTTTGTCAGCAAATTAATCCTTGCACAGCTAAAAGCAGGGATTAAACTAGGCTTCGCGAAACTCGCAAAATCTGTTTAAACAACAATGGAAAAGCAATGACAGTTCAAATTATTACCATTGATGGACCAAGTGGTTCGGGCAAGGGGACACTCGCTGCGAAAATTGCAGCACATTATGGTTTCCATCTGTTAGATTCAGGTGCGTTATATCGCTTGCTTGGATTGTCATTGCAGCAGCAGGATTTGCTGGAATCATTAGATAGTGAACTGGAAAAATGCGTACACATTGCTACAAATTTAGACATCCAGTTTACAAGTACTGCAACCGGAATACAGGTATGGTTAGAAGGTGAGGATGTGACCCACACCATCCGTACTGAACGTGTTGGTGAGTTTGCTTCAAAAGTTGCCGCAATTCCTGAACTTAGAGCTGCATTAGTGGGCCGCCAGCATGCTTTTGCACAAGCACCAGGTCTGGTGGCAGATGGTCGTGACATGGCAACCAGCATCTTTCCGAATGCCCAAGCCAAGATATATTTGACCGCATCGGCTGAATCACGTGCGAACAGACGAGTAAAGCAGTTGCAGGGCATGGGGCTGGATGCTAAAATAAGCGACATTTTAGCAAATATACAGGCTCGAGATAAAAGAGATATGGAACGCACGGTCGCTCCGCTCAAGCCGGCAGCAGATGCTTATATTATCGACAGCTCAGAACTGGGTATCGATGAAGTATTTAATCTGATGACCGCTTATATCGACAGCCAGTTAGCTCATTAACCGAATTATCAAATTCAGCAGACGCATAGCTCGATCAGTTTTATATGGGACTATGTAGATGCTTAACTAAACCGGCCTTGTCTGATCCAAGACCGCTGACTTTATCGGAAATATCATGACCGAATCTTTTGCAGCCCTCTTTGAAGAAAGCGAATTAAACCTCAACGTTGAAAAGGGTGCAGTCATCCAAGGCGTTGTAGTAAGCATCGACTCTGACTGGGTAACTGTTGACACTGGCCTTAAATCTGAAGGTGTTGTTGACCGTGCTGAGTTCTTAAATGAACAACGCGAACTTGAAGTTCAAGTTGGCGACACTGTAGACGTAGTTGTTGAAGCACTTGACAACGGTATGGGTCAAACTGTTCTTTCTCGCGAAAAAGCTAAACGCGCTGAGACTTGGACTAAACTTGAAAAAATCTTTGAAGACGGCGAAATCGTTACTGGTGTTATCTCTGGTAAAGTTAAAGGCGGTTTCACTGTTGATATCGGTCCAGTACGTGCGTTCCTTCCTGGTTCTTTAGTTGATACTCGTCCTATTCGTGATACGACTCACTTAGAAGGCAAAGAGTTAGAATTCAAAGTAATCAAGCTTGACGCTAAACGTAACAACGTTGTTGTTTCACGTCGTGCTGTTATGGAAGCTGAATCTTCAGCTGACCGTGAAGCGCTTCTTGCTCAGCTTGAAGAAGGTCAAACAGTTACTGGTACGATTAAGAACCTTACTGACTACGGCGCGTTCGTTGACCTTGGCGGTATCGACGGTCTTCTTCACATCACTGACATGGCTTGGAAACGTATCAAGCACCCATCAGAAGTTGTTGAAGTTGGTCAAGAAGTTACTGTTAAAGTACTTAAATTCGACCGCGAACGTAACCGCGTATCTTTAGGCCTTAAACAATTAGGCGAAGATCCATGGTTAGCGATCATGAGCCGTTACCCTAAAGGTTCTATCGTTAAAGCTCGCGTAACTAACCTAACTGACTACGGCTGTTTCGCAGAAATCGCTGAAGGCGTTGAAGGTCTAGTACACGTGTCTGAAATGGACCACACTAACAAAAACATCCACCCATCTAAAGTAGTTCAGATCGGTGACGAAGTTGACGTTATGGTTCTTGAAGTAGACGAAGAGCGTCGTCGTATTTCTCTTGGTATCAAACAAACTCGTGCTAACCCATGGGAAGAGTTTGCTAAGAACCACGACAAAGGCGAGAAAGTATCTGGTACGATCAAGTCTATCACTGACTTCGGTATCTTCATCGGTTTACCAGGCGGTATCGATGGTCTAGTTCACTTGTCTGACATTTCTTGGAACGAACAAGGCGAAGAAGCGATTCGTCGTTACAAGAAAGGTGACACAGTTGAAGCGGTTATCTTGTCTGTAGACGCTGAAGGCAACCGTATCAGCCTTGGTATCAAACAATTGAACAGCGATCCATTCAACGATTTCTTAGCTGCTAACGAACGCGGTGCACTTGTTAAAGGTACTGTAACTGCTGTTGACGCTAAAGGCGCTACAGTTAAGTTAGCTGACGAAGTTGAAGCGACTCTTAAAGCATCTGAAATCAACCGCGACCGCGTTGAAGATGCAACTAAGTTCCTTGAAGTTGGTCAAGAAGTTGAAGCTAAGATCATCAATGTAGATCGTAAATCTCGCTCTATCAACTTGTCTATCAAAGCGAAAGACGAAGCTGAAGAGAAAGAAGCTGTTGCTAACTTGAAAACAGCTGCTGCTGGTCAAGAAAATGGTCCTAAGACTATTGGTGACCTGATCAAGGCGCAAATGAGCAACTAAGTAAGCACAGGAAATGTATTGTTAATGTAAGTTAACTAATATTTTCTGAACGATTACTGTAAACGGTAGCGTAGTATTTAATTATTGCGCTACCGTTTTGTATTTAAACAGGTTATTATCGCCATAGAGAGTCCAAGTAGCTTGATAATTAAAGAGGTCGCAGATGACTACTGAAGCACTTAATAAGTCTGATTTAATAGAGCGTATTTCCCTAAAGAACCCGCATTTAGCTGAGCCTTTAGTTGAAGAAGCTGTGAAGATCATGATCGATCAAATGATCGAAGCATTATCGACAGACAACCGTATTGAGATTCGTGGGTTTGGCAGCTTCGCATTGCATCATCGCGAGCCACGTATTGGTCGAAACCCGAAAACCGGTAAGTCTGTTGAAGTCGCAGCAAAAGCGGTTCCACACTTCAAACCAGGTAAGGCACTACGTGATGCTGTAAACGAATCAGCAAACAAATAATTCAAGGGGCGTGTTATGCGTTACGTACTCGTCGTTTTATTACTCGTTGTATTTGGGTATTCACTGGCACTGGTATTGCAAAATGGAACTGAATTATCTGTAGACCTGTTATTTACTCAGGTTCCTGCAATGCGTTTAGGCCTGTTATTGTTGTTGACACTGTCATTGGGTGTCATTCTTGGCCTATTGCTGGGTGTACAGGTATTTAAAGTTTTCCAAAACAGCTGGGAAATTAAGCGATTGCGTAAAGACATAGACCACCTGCGTAAAGAGCAGCTGAATACAGCGAAACTGATGGCAGCAGAAGCAGCTGCTCATTCACGCCATGAAAAGACAGTTGTTGATATCCATCCTCAGGATCGACCTTCGACACCTTTATAAGGATGTGATGTCATAACTTTGACTATTTAAACTTCTCCTGATTATATTTAAAGCACTCTGAGTCTTGCTCAGGGTGCTTTTTTATGCTTTAAGTTTTATAAACCCATTAAAAATAAAATTAATTAAAAAAAATGTTTTACAAATAAGAGATTTAAATTGAATTAAGAAACAGTTTTCATAATTTATATATTTGTTCATACAGCTGAAATCCGTATAATGCCTTAATTTTGTCAATTTAAAGGGTCTTGTTATGAGTATTATCGTTGCCTTGGATGCAAAAAGCCAATATGACGCATTAACGATTGCCGAGCAATTAGACCCTGAGCTTTGCCGTGTAAAAGTTGGTAAAGAGTTATTTACCCATGAAGGCCCATCAGTCGTCAAAGCACTGCAAGATAAAGGTTTTGAAGTGTTCCTTGATTTGAAATTTCACGATATTCCAAATACTACTGCGCAGGCAGTATGTGCAGCCGCAGACTTGGGTGTATGGATGGTGAATGTACATGCTTCTGGCGGTCGTAAAATGATGGAAACCTGTGTCGAGCGTCTTAAAGCTGGGAATTATAGTACCCAGCTGATCGCGGTAACGGTATTAACTTCAATGGGCCGTGAAGATTTAAAAGATATCGGTCTGGATATTGAACCCTTTGAGCATGTGAAACGTCTTGCTGCTTTGACCAAAGACAGTGGTCTAGATGGTGTGGTGTGTTCTGCGCAAGAAGCAAAAATGCTGCGCGAAACACTTGGTGCAGACTTTGCATTGGTAACGCCGGGGATCCGTCCGGAAGGCTCCAATGCTGATGATCAAAAACGTATCGTAACGCCAAAGCAGGCAATGCTAGATGGTTCGACGCATTTGGTGATTGGTCGTCCAATTACCAAATCTGAAAATATGCGTCAGACTTTAAAAGATATTCTGGCAACCTTGTAATTCTATCAATCCGATAAAAAGCCTTTCAAACGAAAGGCTTTTTTTATACATTGAAAAAACAGTATAAAAATAAAAAAGGAATTTACAATGAAAACGCGAGAACAAAAATTACTGGAACAAAATCATGAATTGGAAAAAATAGCAGATCAGCTTGAACAGCAACGACTCCAGAAACAGTATAACTCTGCGAGTTCATGGAACTGGATGTCGCGTCTTGATGGTGTTGATATTGTAGAGCTGGCTTCAGAGATGGTTGATACAGTAGGAGAGCTATCAGGAGATTAACTTAAGTATTTGAACATGATTCTTCAATATTTTCCCTCACCCTTGTATACTCAAAATATATTTTGAGGCTCTTCATTTTCAAGGGGGGCTTCTTCTATTATTTTAAAAGCTTCGCTTCTCTCCCTTTGGGAGAGATTTAAAGAGAGCTAATGAATTAGATGGCTGCTAAAACACTGACCATCACCGGTGCCAATACCGACAAAATAAAGCCGCTCAACATGGCATGCGGAATAAAATCATTACCACAGGCCTGTTTTACCATCGGTAAGGTGACATCCATAGATGTTGCACCTGCAGCTGCAATTGCAGCACGTGGATAGCGCCAGCCAAGACAATACATCAGTAGAATTGCAAAGATCTCCCGAAACAGATCATTCATCAGTGCAATACTGCCCAATTCAGCATTCCTGAGTTCAGTCACCACAATACCGCTCATCGAGTAGAAGCCATAACCTTGCGATAGCATAATCAGGTCTTGAAGTCTGATATCAGATTGCCATATGCCATAGAGCAGTACACTCAGTAGTGAACCGAGAATACAACCGAGTGGTACCAGCAGAATTTTCCAGTTTAGCCATGAGCGGTCGAGTGGGGAATAGGCAAGATCGACTCCAATCAGGAACATAAACACAAGCAATAAATGCCAGTTACTGATTTGTGCCTGAATATTTAAGCTACCTAAACCCGCATGCAGCAAATAACCTATGCCGAGCGCAATAAAGGCATAACTGATATTGATGAGTGATTTAATTACCAGTTGTGTAGAAACCCGTCCTGAGGAAGGTTGATAACCTGCCCACTTAAACAGCAGATAACAACAGGTAAAGGCACCCAGTGAAGTGATTGCTGCAATACTGAAAGAGGTACTCAGAATTTGATAAGGGTGCTTGAGTTCATCGAGAAGTTGTGAAAACTCAAAAGCAATCGCGATCAGTAGCACATAACTAAAATAGGGTAGAACGGCAAAAGATACTTTAACAACAGTTTGAGGCAACTTTCTGGCACAGAGAAAGCCGATCGCCAGACAAAACAGTAATTGGAAGATAAGCCAAAAAGATTGCATAATCAGGAAAAATAAAAATTTTCCATATTATGCCATCCCTTTAACGAATATATTGTTGCTTTAACTGGCTTTACTCAGTAAATGGTAATCTGATGGATTAGCCCATTTGGTTTTCAGCCAGTATTTCCAAATGTAAGTGGGCCATAAGGCAAAATTTTTGCCGCCATCCTGTTGATACCAGCTCACGCAGCCCGATTGCCAGACAGTATTCTCCATCATGTGTTGTACCTGTGCGTTAAACTGATCATGTACTTCATCTTTGACCAAGATTGTCTCAGTATGCGATCGTTCAACCATCTGGATTAACTGCAGGATATATTCTACTTGTGACTCGATCATAAACAGGACCGAGTTATGCGCCAGCACAGTATTTGGACCAAGCAGCTGGAACAAATTCGGAAAACTCTTGATACAGATACCATAATAGCTTTCCGCACCATCTTTCCAAACCTCATTAAGTTTAATGCCATTTAGACCAGTGCATTCAAAGTTTTTCAGATAAATACACGGATCAGTAATAAAACCTGTGCCATAAATCAGGCAGTCAATCGGCCGTTTTTTACCATCTGCTGTAATAATGCTGTCTTCTGTCAGTTCCCGAATCGTGTCAGTGACCAGTTCGACATTAGGTCGATTAAAGGTGGGGAAATATTTATTGGAAACCAGAATCCGTTTACAACCCATGATGTAATCTGGGATTAACTTTTGGGCAACTTTATTATCTTTGACCTGATAGCGGATATAAGCTTCAGCCAGTTTCTGTGTATATTTCATCACGGTCGGTTTTACGATAGGGACGACACGGGATTCATTCGACCAGTACAGACGAATACGATGTAATTTTCGAAACCAGTCAAAGCGTGCAAAAAGCTTCTTTTCCAAATCATGATACAGCCGCTTATCACGTGGAATCACCCAGGCTGCAGTGCGCTGCATCACATAGAGCTGTTTGCATTGTGGAGCGATTTCTGGAATGTACTGAATGGCACTGCCACCTGTTCCAATCGAAGTGACATTTTTACCAGTGAGGTCATAGCTGTGATCCCATTGAGAGGAGTGGAAGACTTTACCTTTAAATTTTTCGATTCCGCTAATCTTCGGAATTTGCGGGACATGCAAAGGACCGGATGCAAAAATGACATATTGTGCTTCCAGCTGTTCATCTTCATTTAAAGTTAATGCCCAGCGACAACGCTTTTCATCATAATGTGCAGCTTTAACTTCGGTATTTAGACGGGTAAATGCAGGAACATTGAATTCTTTGACCAATTGTTGAATATAGGCAAAGATTTCCGGCGCTTCTGCATATCTTTTTGACCAGTCAGCTTTCGGTGCATAAGATAGAGAATACATGTGAGATTGCACATCACAGGCTGCACCCGGATACTGATTTTCACGCCAAGTACCGCCAAAATCATTGGACTTTTCAAGAATTATAAAGTCTGTAATTCCTTGTTGTTGCAAACGAATGGCCATTGCAATTCCGCCAAAACCTGCACCAATAATAGCAATTTTGGTTGTGTTATTTTTCTTTGTAGTATTCATGCTGTGCAATCCGTGCATATCCAGATTTATTAGAATATTGTAAAGTTCTAAGATCAAACATGATTAATAAGACGACAAAATTGATCAAAACGGCAATAGAGAATTTTTAAAATTTATAGTAAAACAGGAACAATCCTATTAAATTCAAATCGCAATGAAGAGATCGATACTCAGTTTGATGTACTTGATTCAGGGGATGCGCAAGGCAGGCATTGCATTGGAGCATAAGCTGGACAATATCGGGCTGCGTATAGATGACCTTGATCCTACGTCGATCATTCATCCCAGTCTGGAATATGATGTACTCAAAGTTGTAGGTGAGGGAGTTGTACCAGAAAAAGGGATCTTGATCGGACAGCATTATGCACTGGCAGGATATGGCCCGCTGCTCATGCTACTGGTGACTAGCCCTACTGTGAGAGATGCACTAATTCATGGTATCCGTTTTCAGCAGTTAACCCATCTGACTGGGGAAATGAGTTTCAAGCAGGCTGGGCATCGCATTGCACTTTGTTATCGTCCGAGTAATTTGCAGGACCAATTAGGTCAGCTGGTCGCGCAGGCTGAAATCTCTGGGACTTACAAGTTTATTCAGGACCTATACAAGATGATGGGACTTTCGGTGCCTGAAGTAAGGATTGAATTGCCATTTCCAAAGCCGGAAGAGTTAAAACAGTTACAGCTCTACCATGATTATTATGGGCATCAGGTACAGTTCAATGCCGATCAGGCCGCTTTCTGGTTTGATGAAGCGGTGTTAAATGTCAAGATTCCTTCAGCAGATGAGATGACCTTCAAGCTGTATGAAAAGAAGTGTATTGCTGAACTGGAACGATTGCGTGAAGATGAAAAGACACCTTCATTAATCCAACGAGTGCAGGACTATTTGGAGCTGCAAAGTGGAGGAATGCCGACCATGGCAGAAACTGCGCAAGCCTTGAATATTCCGGAACGGACCTTACGGCATCAGCTACAGCAGCTGAATACCAGTTATAAGCAGATCCGTGAAGATATCATTAAGGATAAAGCCTTAAGAATGATTGAATATAAACAATATTCAATTGAAATGATTGCAGAATTGTTAGGATATTCTGAACCGGCGGCATTTAATCACGCATTTAAACGCTGGTTTGGTCAGAGTCCGCGCCAATATGTAAAATAACCTAAGTTTGCTAATGCCAAAGTGTTATGGCTTGAAGTTAAATCTTCGCTATAATTTTTTATGAATCTCAATAGTAATGAACCTTATGTCCGACTTAAATTCACATCAGCACAACGCCTTTAGCCCCTTATCTCCTGCAGAACGTTATGCACAGGCACTGTCTTCGGGGCAGTTCATGCCGGATGATGCACAAGCGATTGCAGTACATGAGCTAGACCGTGTCTGGGTGGAGTTAATTCAACGCTTTAAGGCTTCCAAGAAAGCATTCCGCCGTTTCCGCCGTCAAACCTCACCGAAAGGTGTGTATATGTGGGGTGGTGTAGGTCGTGGTAAAACCTGGCTGATGGATCAGTTCTACGATTCCATTCCATTTCGCCGTAAAATCCGCATGCATTTTCACCACTTTATGCAGCATGTGCATCGTGAGCTGAACAAATTATCTGGTCAACGTAATCCGCTAGATTTGGTGGCAGACCAGATTTATAAAGATGCCGTGGTCATCTGTTTTGATGAATTTTTCGTATCGAATGTAACCGATGCCATGATCCTTAGTGATCTGTTTCAGAAACTGTTTGAGCGCGGCATTACCTTGGTCGCGACCTCGAATATTGCCCCAGATGGCCTATATAAAAATGGCATCCACCGTGACCGTTTTATTCCGACCATTGAGCTGGTAAAAAAGAATTGTGTAATTCTAAATGTCGATGCAGGTGTGGATTATCGTTTGCGTGTACTCAAACAGGCACAGTTATTCAAGTTCCCGTTAACGCATGATAATAAAAACTGGATAGCACAGCGTTTTAGCGCACTAACCCAGACCCAGCAGCATTCTGATGAACCGATCATCATCAATAACCGTATTGTCGAAACTGTGGCACATACCGAAGATGTATTATGGTGTGAATTTGCAGAACTGTGCCTGAAACCGCGTAGTCCGGCTGACTTTATTGAAATCGCCAATATCTATAATACTGTGCTGGTCAGCAATGTGCCGCACCTGACCGACTTCTTGAATGATGGTACACGCCGTTTCATTTACCTGGTAGATGAATTCTATGACCGTGGTGTGAAATTGCTACTCACTTCTGAAGACAATATCGTTGACATCTACCAAGGTGAAAAACTGGCTTTCGAGATTGAACGGACCCGTTCACGTCTGCTGGAAATGCAATCAGATGAATACTTGCATTCGGAGCATCGCCAGATTGAGAAAATTGCCTCCAGCAATGCTGAATAAAGCTTCAAAAAGCGTCGGTTAACCGGCTCTTTTTTTATGCAAAATTACTGGGCAGTTTATCGACAATAAGCACATTTCATGGCTTAATCGGACTTCAAGAATGACAATGTATATGGAAATGCGTGATTTTTGCGCGAAAATCTGAACTTAAGTCTAATTTCTACATTTCAAAAACTTTATACACTGTCATGAAGGTATTTAGCAGGATGATATTGCATCGTGTGAGACATCATTTAATAAGGATATGAGGGTATTCTTATTAGAAAAATGCTCATTATTTTGCGGTGTGATAGTACTATTCAGCTAGATTTTAATCGGTATACTAGAATCTCTTGTATAAAAAGTAGCAATATCAGGAAAGACAATGACTGCACGTATTCAAAAAGGCAAGTTAGCGATTGCTAAAGAACTTTACGATTTTATCGAAAATGAAGCACTACCAGGTTCTGGTTTGGACAGCGAAACATACTGGAAGAACTTTGAACAAGTCGTTGTTGATCTTAGCCCTAAAAACAAAGCACTTTTGGCTAAGCGTGATGATATTCAAGCTAAAATTGATGAATGGCATCGCAATAACACATTTGAATTACAAGCTTACAAAGCTTTCTTGACTGAAATTGGCTACTTGCTACCAGAAGTAGAAGATTTTCAAATTACGACTGAAAACGTAGATGAAGAAATTGCACTATTGGCAGGCCCACAGTTAGTGGTACCTGTACGTAATGCACGTTACTGCTTAAATGCGGCAAACGCACGTTGGGGTTCTTTATACGATGCACTTTACGGTTTTGACGTTATCTCTGAAGAAGATGGCGCAGAAAAAGGAAAAGGCTATAATCCAAAACGTGGCGAAAAAGTTATCGCATTTGCGAAAAACTATCTCGACCAAACTTTCCCATTGGCAAATGGTTCACATGCTGATGCAACCAAATATGCGGTTGAAGGAAATGCGCTTGCTGTGACGCTAAAAGATGGCTCTACAACAACTGTTGCAGATGCATCTAAATTTGTCGGTTATAACGGCGAAGCTGCTGCACCAACAGAAGTTGTACTTAAAAACAATGGTCTACATGCAATCATCCAAATTGATGCAGCAAGCGCAATTGGTCAAACTGATGCAGCTGGCGTAAAAGACGTAGTTCTTGAAGCTGCTGTAACGACAATCCAAGACTTGGAAGACTCAGTTGCAGCCGTTGATGCAGAAGAAAAAGTAGAAGGCTACCGTAACTGGTTAGGCTTGATGCGCGGTACGCTTGAAGAGTCAATTGAAAAGAACGGTAAGACAGTTACCCGTAAACTGAATGCTGACCGTACCTTCAAAAATCTTGAAGGTGGTGAGACTAAAGTTCACGGCCGTTCATTGATGTTACTTCGTAACGTAGGTCACTTGATGACTAACCCGGCGATCTTGGTAGATGGCGAAGAAATCTATGAAGGCATCATGGATGCATTGGTTACTCCGCTTCTTACGATTGCTGACATTCGTGGTGAAAACACGATCAAGAACTCACGTAAAGGTTCGATGTACATCGTGAAGCCAAAAATGCATGGTCCTGAAGAAGTGGCATTTGCAGTAGAACTGTTCGAGCGTGCTGAACAAGCGCTCGGCTTACCTGCAAAAACCCTGAAAATCGGTATCATGGATGAAGAACGCCGTACTTCTGTTAACCTGAAAAACTGTATTGCTCAGGCCAAAGACCGCACGATCTTCATTAATACCGGTTTCATGGACCGTACTGGTGACGAAATCCATACCTTCATGGAAGCTGGTCCATTCGTTCGTAAAGGCGAAATCAAAGGCCAAAAATGGTTCCCGGCTTATGAAAACCGTAACGTAATGATCGGTTTGCAAACAGGTTTACGTGGTAAAGCACAGATTGGTAAAGGTATGTGGCCGAAACCGGATATGCTATTAGACATGTACAAAACCAAGACTGAGCATCCAGAAGCAGGCGCAAGCTGTGCATGGGTACCGTCTCCAACAGGCGCAGTGATTCACGCGATTCACTACCATCAAATTAATGTGGCAAACCGTCAGCAAGAATTACTTGCAACTGAAGCATTGCCTCTTGATGACTTGTTAACACCACCATTGGCGGCCAACACCAACTGGACAGAAGAAGAGAAACTGAAAGAACTGGAAAATAACTGTCAGGGTATCCTGGGTTATGTGGTTCGTTGGGTTGATCTGGGTGTGGGTTGTTCAAAAGTGCCTGATATCAACGATGTAGGTTTGATGGAAGACCGTGCAACTTTACGTATCTCTTCTCAACACGTTGCAAACTGGTTGCGTCACGGTATCGTAACTCGTGAACAGGTTGAAGAAGTGATGCAGCGTATGGCAAAAATTGTGGATGAGCAAAATGCCAATGATCCATTCTACACGCCAATGGCAGCTGACTTTGATAACAATATTGCATTCCAGGCTGCTTCTGACCTGATTTTCAAGGGTGGTGAGCAACCTGCAGGTTATACAGAGCCTTTACTTCATGCAGCGCGTTTAAAATTGAAAGGTTATACAGGTGACTAATCCTGTCTGATCTAAAAAAGCCTCTTCGGAGGCTTTTTTGTTGGCTATCTAAAATGAATCAGTTATTAAAAATAGAAAACATATAAATTTGTCGATAAAAGCGTAACAATTCGTCGCTCAGCTCTAATCTATAAAATTGTTCTGATAAAGTAGAGAAAAATTCACAAGTTGTAGGGATGGAAATGACAGCCTATCAAAATCTAGATCAACAATTTATTGGCGGGCAATGGCAGCAAGGGGGCTCGATCCACACCATTCAAAATTTTAATCCCTATACTCAACAGGAAATTTTTACCTTGCAGGCAGCAAGTACTGAAGATGTAGATAGTGCTTATCAGGCAGCGCTTGCAGCGTTTGAGCAAGGTGCCTTAACTTCGGTTCAGGTGCGTAAAGGGCTGATCCAAAATCTGGCCAATATCATTCAGCGACGCCGTGAAGAGATTGTAGACTGGTTGATTCAGGAATCTGGCAGTACGCGCTTTAAGGCAAATCTTGAAGTAGATGCATCGCTGGGAATCATTCAGGAAAGTGCCAAATTCCCGGATCTTATCCAGCCAGAAGAGCTGGAAAGTCGAGATCCTGCACGTAAAAGTATTGTGATACGTAAACCGCTCGGTGTGATTGCGGTGATCAGCCCCTGTAATTTCCCTTTTCATTTATCCATGCGTTCAGTTATTACCGCAATCGCTTGCGGAAATACGGTTGTGATCAAGCCGGCCAGCGATACGCCAGTCACGGGTGGAACACTGCTTGGAAAATTATTTGAAGAAGCGGGTACACCACATGGCGTCTTTAATGTGGTAGTCGGTGCTGGTAAAGAAATCGGTGATTATTTTGTCGAACATCCTATTCCAAAAATGATTTCATTTACCGGTTCAACTGAAGTTGGGCAGGGTGTGGGAAGTAAATCACTGTCAAGTTCGCGTATGAAACGTCTTGCACTGGAATTGGGTGGTAATGCACCACTAGTAATTCTGGATGATGCGGATCTGGATCTGGCAGTAGAACTCACCGTGATGGGACGCTTTATGCATCAAGGACAGATCTGTATGAGCACCAATCGGGTCATTGTTGATCAGAGCCTGCATGATGCTTATGTAGATAAACTGATAGAGCGCGTGAAAACCATCCCTGTTGGTGATCCAAATTTGCCAGAAACCATCATTGGACCAATTATTAATCAGAGCCAAGTTGAAAAGCATCGCAAGATTATCGAACATGCCAAACAACTAGATGCACAGTTGGTCTATGAAGGCGGTATAGAAGGAAATGTAGTGGCACCGCATATCTTTACTCATGTCGATCCTTACTTTGAAATCGCTCAGGAAGAAAGTTTTGGTCCGATTCTACCGATCCTAAGAGCAGATGATGAAGAACATGCACTGAATTTGGCAAATAACTCTCGCTTTGGGCTTTCCAGCGCAGTCTGTACCTCAAATATTGAACGCGGTGAACGTTTTGCTGCTCAAATAGATGCGGGTATGACGCACATTAATGGAATTACGGTTGCAGACCAACCGAATGCACCATTTGGTGGGGAGAAAAACTCAGGTCTGGGGCGTTTTAATGGACGTTGGATCTTTGAGGAATTTACCCGTACACATTGGATGACCTTGCCAAAACAATAGTCCTGTTAGCAAAAACACACAGGTCTGTGATCACTGAAGTATTATAATATTTCGGTGATTTTTTGTTTTTAAAGACTTTATGTGCGCTAATTTTAAACCGCTCACCTTGCAGCAACTGCATGACCTTAATCTTCCTGAAATTCCGTTTGAATATCCAGAAGAAGTCTATCCAAATTACCAGCTGCCTTTGTTATTCAAGTCAGAATTTGGTTTGGAATGGCGCTCAGTGAATTTTGGTTTGATTCCAAAATGGGCTGAGGATAAAACCATCGGAACTCGCACCTATAATGCTCGTAACGAAACCTTGCTGCAGAAGCCTAGTTTTGCCGAGGCAACAGCGAAATGTAAATTTGGCGTAATCCCGGTAACAGAGTTTTATGAGTCTAAATATTTTGATAATAAGCCACAGCGCTGGGGTGTAAGACGTAAGGATGGGAAAGCATTTTATATTGCTGCCCTATATGAAATTGCACGTGTGCAGGATGAAATCGTACGTTCAAGCACTATGATTACCATGGACGCAATTGATCATCCTATGATGAAGGATTTCCATGAACCGGGAAATATCAAGCGTTCTGTTATTGTGATTCCACATCAGCGTATGGATGAATGGCTAAATCTGAAATCATCGAATATACAGTCTTTTGTTGAGGGATTTCCCGTAGAAGAGTTTGAGTGTTCACATGTACCCAAGGAGGTGATCAAAAAAATTAGTCCCCAAATGAATTTTTTTGAATGATTCCTGAAGAAGCAGAAAGATAAAGCTAGCCTATGAATTCATCTTTCTGCTTAAGTCACGCTAGTGCCTGATCAGTTTTTTATAGTTTTTAGATCAGCGCGCAAGGTTTTTGAAGATGTGACGTAAACTTTCCATGGTTTTTTCGATTTGAAGTGGTGTTAGGCCTTCAAATGACTGTTCCAGAACAATGTTAGTCAGGTCATTAATCTTATGGAACATCTCATGTCCTTTTTCTGTAAGAACCACACGCGTAATACGTGCATCGTCTTCACAAGAATAAGTATTAACCAGGCCTTCGTCTTTAAGACGATAGACGATTTTCGTGGTGGTCGACATTTTAGAAACCACCATCTCGGAAAGATCAGACACGCTCGCATGTGGTTTCGCTTTTAAGGCAAGCAGAATACGGCGACGTGAATTGTCAACGCCATATTTCTTGAGCGCGTGGTCAACATTTAAAACATATTGTGCGTGGACTTGAGTAACCCAATAGTAGGGAAAATTTTCTAAAGTAAATTCTTCTGTTGAAGGTAAAAACTTCGCATACTTTTTAGTCATGGTAGATTCCTTGTATTTATTTTTGTAAGGCAGTTACATTCTATGAAAATGTTTATATAAGTTTCAACCATTATTTTTAAAAAATGCGACAAAATGTGAATCAATGTTTTTAATAATGCTAATAATTGACACAAATTATCGGCTGGTCGAGAAAGACCTAAGTTTACCTATTTTTAACTCATCTGTTACCTATTTACTTCTGCCATACATCGGGAAATTTGTTATGAATTTTGATCCAATTATAAATAAAATTATATGAAAGAAAGATTTAGTAGTAAGATTTAAACTTGAAGGTGTATTTAACCCGATGAATGTCACTTTAATTTTTAAAATAAAATAAGGAAAGCGTGGGGAAGATCAGTGATTGGAGGATAGTGGCGTCTTTATTAAGTCATTCTTCATTCCGATATGAAGAAATTCGTTACTAAAACTATTTATGAAAATATCTCTAAGCGTTATCTCTATTTAGGGATATATCTGAGAAAAGCTGGTACTGATATTGATGATGAGAGGGTGATTGTTTACGAAAACTGATGAGTGACTTGGAAAGCAACGCTTTTTTCGCATATCAGCTAAACTAATACGACGACAGGGGTTAAGTGAAGCACTGAAGAACAATCCTGGCTATTAATCATTAACCAGTTTGTATAGACTTCTATATAAACAAGTATTTACGGAATTAATATAAAAAGACCATTACAAATTAAAAGCTTTGTGCATAATAAGAGAGTCTTAAGTCAAAAAGGTTACTTTTATGGATCCGTCGCCGTGCGCAGGTCTACTTTATATTTCGATTTCAGCTAACTATCTCGGAGATATGAACTAATGGAGTTTTTATTAGATCCGGGGATATGGGTTGGTTTGATTACGCTTATTATTCTAGAAATCGTATTAGGTATTGATAACCTAGTCTTTATTGCAATTCTTGCAGAAAAATTACCCCCAGAACAGCGTGATAAAGCCCGTGTCATTGGTTTATCTTTAGCGTTACTTATGCGTTTAGGATTGTTATTTGCAATCTCTTGGTTGGTTACTTTAACCGAACCGTTAATTACCATATTTGAAAAAACCTTCTCAGGACGTGACCTCATCCTTTTGGGAGGCGGTTTATTCCTTGTCTATAAGGCAGTAGGAGAACTACATGAGAAGATGGAAGGTAAACCCGAAGTCAAAGTCACGACAAATGTAGTTTATGCAAGCTTTACCGCAGTTGTAGTGCAAATTATTATTTTAGATGCAGTTTTTTCTTTAGACTCAGTCATTACCGCAATTGGTATGGTCGACAACATCTATGTGATGATGGTGGCAATGGTTGTCGCAATGATGGTGATGTTGCTTGCATCTAAGCCTTTAACTGCCTTTGTCAATCGTCATCCAACCGTCGTGATTTTGTGTTTAAGTTTCTTACTCTTAATTGGTATCAGCTTGATTGCAGAAGGTTTTGGCTTCCATATTCCAAAAGGCTATATCTATTCAGGTATTGGTGTTGCTATTGCTATTGAGGCATTTAACCAGTTTGGTCAGCGCAATGTTGCAAAACATGAAGCAAAAATTCCATTACGTCATCGTACTGCCGACTCAATTTTAAAATTGATGGGTGGCCGAGTAGAAACCAGCAGTCCAGATATGAATGCTGAAGCACAAGAAACCTTTGCAGATGAAGAGCGCTATATGATCGGTGGCGTGCTCACTTTAGCGGAACGCTCTGTAGCATCTATTATGACACCGCGGGGCCATATTTCTTGGGTAAATCTTGATGATAGCCCAGAGCAGATTCGTGAAAAAATCTTGTCGGTGCCGCATAGTCTGTTTCCAGTCTGTCGTGGCAGTCTGGATAAGGTGATCAGTGTTGTTCGTGCCAAGGAATTGCTGGATGTACTGGAAGAACCAGAAGCGTTAAAAGCATTGATTAAGCGTCATCGTCCTATCTTTATCTTTGAAAATATGAAGGTTATTGATGCAATTAATACCTTGCGGACTTCTAAAGGTTCTTTGGTTCTGGTGAGTGATGAGTTTGGTCATGTACAGGGTCTGATTTCACCACTAGATGTATTTGAAGCGATTGCAGGGGAATTCCCGGATGCAGACGAACAGTTGGATTTAGTTCGTGTGGATGATACGCATTGGATTGCTTCAGGCATGCTGGATTTGTATCAGCTGGAACTAGAGCTAGGTATGCTGGATCTAATTGAAGAAGATGCTGGTTATATCAGTGTTGCAGGTCTGATTCTGGATAAAACCAATGGTCATGTAGAAGTTGGTACAACACTGGAGCATCAACAGGTTACTTTCCAAGTGACTGAAATGGAAAACAATCGTATTAAGTCGGTGAATATCCATTACCAAGGTTAAGTTTGATGTTCTGACTTAAACTGGTTTATCTAGGAAAAGCCAGCAAGTAGTTACTTGCTGGCTTTTTTATGCCTAAATACTGTGATACAGACAGTAGAATAATTTTAAGCTTGGAAATTAGTCAGTCAGCTAAAAACTATAAAAATTGCTTATTTTCTTCAAAAAATTGAGGTTAAAAATACATAATCAAATAAAAGCTTGATACAGGTCTCATAATTTATATATAATAACTATTAAATTCAATAACTTAAATCTATAGTGAACTATTTGGTAACTGATAAGTCTGATATTGTGTATAAGAACTTAAAAATCCTATGCTAATCTGCCAAATCAGAAGATTTACTAATCACACGCTTTTAGCTCGGAATCAGTAGAAAAGTATCATGAATTAACTGATCTGCCTGCCGCTTCAATGGATGACATACATGAAAATCAGAGAAACCATCATTGATTTTGCAACTTTGCCAGCCCAGCAGAAACATGATTTTTTTCAGCAGATGCTGGAATTTGATCAACTCATTTTTCCCTTTGCGTCTGTTGAACAGCTATATCAATATGTACATGATCCAGAAGCAGTCTCTGTACCAGTCATACAGTATTTCGTCGGAGAGCAGCTGATTGGCCAGAATATTATGCCAATTCTCAAATTGCAGCTGCAGGACAAACCTGTTTTTGTGGTGACTTCACGTGCCGGAGTACTGGAACAGTATCGTCGTAGTAATCTAACTTTAAAGACTGCCATTCGTGTGGCTTTGCGCTATCGTTTACGTTATCCGGCCATTCCACTTTGGTTTGTCACCACCTTGATGCAACCGAAGGTCTATACCTTGTTTGCCTCACGTAGTCGTTATTTCTATCCAAGAAAAGGTTACACCATGCCGACTGCTCATCAATCCGTACTTGAGCTGATGCACAGATACAAGTCTCAGGTAGATAAACGTGGACAGGGTATTTATGTTGCACCGGCACTGATGCCTAAAGTCACGCCAGATCAGTTGATTCGACTGCGCAAACGCAGTGATGTTCATTACCAGTTCTTTATGCAGCACGTGCCAGACTATTTTGATGGGAAAGGATTGATGTGTGTTTGCCGCTTAGATTTCAAAACAATTTCTGAAACAATTATGAATCTGGCTTTCGGGAAATCTGTGCACTAGACACAGCTTTCCTTAATGATAATAAATCAAAGCAGCTCAAAATCAGCATATTGTTGAATAATTTCAGGATTCAACAGATGAATCTGATCGATAAAGGCAACATTAAAGCTGCCCAGTGTAGAGGTAATTTCAGCAGCCCTTTTACCGGCAATCGCGAAATGCAGATGTGCAGTAGTTGCCGCAATTACCGGGTTAGCCACAGCACTATAAGCTGCAATCAATGCACCCAAGGCACAACCTGTTGCAGTCACACGTGGCTGTAATTCTGAGCCGCCCATCACCTTAATCACAGGATAATCCTGGGAGATGATGTAATCTGATTCTCCGGAAATGGCGATGCACTGGCATTGTGCCAGTAATGATTTAGCTTGTTGATAGACTTCTGAGCTGTCTAATGTCGTACCTACACCTTTGCCTGTAACCTGTTTGCCTGCCAGAGTACCGATCTCGGAGGCATTGCCACGTACAATAGTTGGCTGAAATGCCATTAATTGGTCAGTCACTTCTGAGCGCCAGTGCAGAATTGAACCATAACCAACGGGATCCAGCACCCAGGGTTTTTTAATCGCATTCGCAGTCTGTGCAGCAATCAGCATGGCCTGAACTTGTTCAGATGTTGGTGTTCCTAGATTCAAACTGACGGCTGCTGCAATTCGGGCAAAATTTTCAGCTTCAAAAGGATTGTCAATCATGGCAGGTGCAGCATTCGCAGCCAGTAGAACATTCGCTACATAATTACTGGCAACAGCATTGGTCATGATATGCACTAAGGGTTGCTGTTGTTGTAATGCTGTCCAGGCATCACAAACACCTTTTAGAATGTCATGGTGCAGTTGAGAAAGATTGGTATTCATATTGATATTCACAGTGCGTCTGGCTGAATCCATCAGCGGGTAAAATAATGGTCTTGATGTTTGCAGTTGCGGCAGCAGAGACTGACATAGTCCGTGGCATCATAATCCACGGTCAGTTCCTCGGAACCACAATGCATACAGCGTTTATTGGAATAGAATTTTAAACGAGGCTCAATCTGCTGCCATGAACGCCAGATTGGCTGGAAGAAAATATTTTCATTATAGCCAAGAAAATGAAAGAACAGAATTGCACTCATTTTGCTTAAAGGCAATTGTGGTGGGCGCGGCAGGGTAGAGGTTTCCCATTTTTCGTTGATGGCACGTTCACGGTACTGCTGCAGGGTTTTTTTCAGCAAATTAGTATTGATGAAATTTTCATTGCGGGCTTGCAAGGCTTTTTGTTTGTATAAGTATTCCAGCGCCGTTTGTACTAGATAATAAATCTGGCCGACTGCCAATACATCGAGCATGCGGTAGCAGAAAGTCTGAAAACTTTTATTACCCGCAATCTGAATGCCCCAGCTACGACAATAAAACTGAGCAAATTGAATCACTTCCTGATACAGCAGAAAATATAGGTTTTCTTTAACTTCATCTGCACTTTTAAAAGGCACGCCTTTGCTTAAGTTCTCAAAGAACCAATGGCGTAATTGCTGGGTAATGCTGAACAGGCTCGGCTCTGAATAACCATCCAGACGCACATTAATATAATAGTGCTGCTGATCGGCATTAAAGTCTTTCAGACTCAGAATATTTTCCTTGCTGAGGCGTTTAACCAAAGCATTTTGCATCAGATAATTTGGACTGATGTTGTGATATTTGATCTGATCCCAGTCTATATATTCAGCGTGCTGGCTGTGCTCATGTACATGATCATCCAGAATCGCCAGCAGAAATAATTTGTTTAAAAAGCTGAGCTGACCTAATTCATATTGATGTACATCTTTCTTACTTTGATGCTGGCGATTTTCCTGGAGACGTGTTTCCTTCATTTGACGTCTACGATTGGCCAGACATTTTTCACAGAAGCAATTATGTTTTTGGTCAGGATAAAGCTGATGATGACAGTGACTGCATTCGTGATAATTCAGTTCCTGATCAAATTGTTCTGCCTCGACCCAGTACATTGCTGCCTGACACAAGGGACATGCGGTACTTTCATCAAGCTGTTTCTGCAAAACATTAAGCGTCATATCAACTAGCAATCGTAAAATGAAGAAGGAAAATCATTATACACAGTGCAGCTTGGGCAAGTGTGGTTCAGGCTAAAGTTTTCATCATGAGCTGATAATCAGGAATGCAAGAAGACTACTTAAGTGGCCTTCTTGCATTGTTGAAAATGGTCTTTAGACTGGGCAAGGCAGGGTTTCGTCCTCTTCACCCAGATGTTTCGCATTAATTAAAGCTTGGACTTTTTTAGGCTGAACCTTTTTGGAACCAAGTGCATTATAGCTGTTCAGAATAGCACCCACTTCATAGGCTTGCATCTTGATTCCCTCACAGCTCATAAACAGTGCAATTACTTTATGGTCAATATTGGCTTGATCGAGTGCTTGCAGGGTCTTGATGTTTTCAACACGTACGATATGTTCTTTAAGATACATAGTTCACCTCATTTTTTATTGTAGATATAGTTGTGTAA
This sequence comes from Acinetobacter sp. ACNIH3, assembly GCF_002918965.1. Lineage (NCBI taxonomy): Bacteria > Pseudomonadati > Pseudomonadota > Gammaproteobacteria > Moraxellales > Moraxellaceae > Acinetobacter > Acinetobacter sp. ACNIH3. The sequence goes on from NZ_PQLP01000005.1 coordinate 64,609, forward strand.
TCTGCACGTTTAAATAAAAGCAAGAAGTATGCACAAAACTGTTTTTATGTATTGAACTTTTGAAATACAGAATAAATTGAATGTAGGATATTGATTTATTTAATATTAAAAATATTTAAAATCATTATTGAAATGACTGGTTCCTGGCTTGGAGATACTTAATTCCATATTAATGTGCTTTTCAATGCAGCCTTGTGCATGAAAATGTACATAGGCTTAAATACATGCACGCAACTGATTGGCTAGCTTGCGATTCAGTGCTTCCTTTCTTGCCAGATTTAGCTGTATTCCAAACGAGATTGGCATATTCAGTTGTGGGCTGGTATACACGGCAAAAAGAATTTTATTGTCTTTATTTACAGCAAACGTATATTCACCTGTTTGTTTTTCTCTGAGCATTTCAAAGTAATTATAATGTATGAGAGAGGGTGGGTTCCCCACACCCATCGCAGAGTCGTAGGACAGGTTAATCTGCTTTAAATGTGGAAAATACATCACATCCTGAATCTGGTCAGGTTCAGAATTGGCGACACTGATCATTAGAATTGTATTGGTTTGTGTGGAAGCCAGACATTGATAGGGCATTTTCCCTGAATAGTTTGCAGCCTGAACAGAAGCGATATGGAAAACAGAAAAGCCGGCAAGCATTAGAATTTTTTTCATATTTATTTTAGTAATATCTTAAGACGGCATATTTTTGTTTATTGTTTAAATATAAGTCAATTACTTTCAGTAATTTAAATACCTGAATTGAAATAACTCCAGTTTAGTCCCATATATAAAAACACAATGAAATGCACAGACAGGCAGAATAAGTTGTCGTATGATCAATATGATTAACATTTTTTGCTTTACATAAGCGGTGTAAAAAGATCAGGACATTAATATGAATATTGCGGCTAATCCAGCGATCGAAGCAGATCAAACCATTTATTTAAAAGACTATCAAAAACCTTCTTACATCGTTGACTCGGTCGAGCTCAATATTCAGGTTTATACAGATCATACGCTGGTCAGCGCTACACTGGTAATGCAGCGTCAGACTGAAGGTGAGCTGGTTTTACTCGGTCGTGATCTGGAATTACAATCAATTCATGTTAATGGTAAGCCACTTTCTGAAAGTGAGTACAAGCTTGATACTGAACAGTTAGTGATTGGCAATGCACCGGATCAGGCTACGATTGAAACTGTTGTTCGTATTCATCCTGAATCCAATACCCAATTAGAAGGCCTGTATCAAGCCAGTTCGGATCTGTTTGTGACTCAGAATGAACCAGAAGGCTTCCGTAAAATTACCTTCTATCCGGACCGTCCGGATGTCCTGTCTGTTTTTACTACACGTGTTGAAGCAGACAAGAAATTCCCGGTACTTCTTGCCAATGGTAACCTGATTGAAACGGGTGAAGCGGGGGAAGGCCGTCACTATGCAATCTGGCAAGATCCAACCAAAAAACCAAGTTACCTGTTTGCTTGTGTGATCGGTGATCTGGCGGTGATGAAAGATCGCTATACCACTTCTGAAGGCCGTGATGTAGCACTTGAAATTTATGCTGAAGAGAAAGACATTCCAAAGTGTAAAATTGCCATGGAAGCCTTAAAGCACTCTATGCGTTGGGATGAAGAACACTATGGCCGTCCTTATGATCTTGATAATTATATGATTGTTGCCACCAGCGCGTTTAATATGGGCGCAATGGAAAACAAAGGTCTGAATATCTTTAATACTTCATGTGTACTGGCAGATGAAGAATTTACCACTGATGCTGCAATCATGCGGGTACAGTCAGTAATTGCACATGAATATTTTCATAACTGGACCGGTAACCGTATTACCTGCCGTGACTGGTTCCAGTTATGTTTAAAAGAAGGTTTGACTGTCTTCCGTGACCAGTCTTTCTCTGAAGATCTGCAGTCTGCAGCCGTACAGCGTATTGACGATGTTGCAGTGCTTAAGGCGCATCAGTTCCCTGAAGATTCAGGTCCATTGTCGCATCCACCACGTCCAGACCATTTTGTCGAAATTAATAACTTCTATACTGCGACGGTGTATGAAAAAGGCGCGGAAATTAACCGTATGATGGCGACCTTGCTCGGTAAAGCTAAATTCCGTATGGGTACAGATGAATATTTCCGCCGACATGATGGTGAGGCAGTGACGGTGGAAGACTGGGTTGCAGCATTAAGCGCAGGTTCTGGTGTTGATCTGTCCAGCTTCCTGATCTGGTATAACCAGCCAGGTACCCCAAAGCTGGAAGTGCATGGTGAATATGATGCAGAAGCACAGACCTATTGCCTGAACTTTAAACAAAGCCTGAAAGCACATCCGAAATATCCAAATCTGCAAGCTGTCCCGATTCCGGTGGCATTGGCCCTGTTTGATGCAGAGAGTGGTGAACAGCTGACCTTGAATTCAGCAGCACTGTTTGAAAATGGTGTCAAAGATGGGGTATACCTGTTTGATCAGGAGCAGGCACGTATCGAATTTACTGGGGTAAAAGCAAAACCAGTGGTGTCATTACTTCGTAACTTCTCGGCACCAGTCAATCTGGAATTTAACTATTCGGATAAAGAGCTGGCCTTCTTGCTGCAGTATGAAACCAATGGTTTTAATCGCTGGCAGGCGACCCAGACTTTACTTGAGCGTATTCTCCTGAATGATCAGCCTGCGGACATTTATGTGCAGGCGATGTTGAATACCTTGCCGGAGGTGATTGAACAGGATCCGTTATTGGCATCTCGTCTGTTTGATGTGCCAACTGAGGGTTATCTTGGCAGCCGGATTGATGTGGACTATCGTCCAAGCAAGATTCAGGAAAAACGTAACGCCTTACTGAATAAATTGGCACGTGCTTTTGCTGATACTGCCAAAGAAATTTACCTGTCACTTGATCCAGATCTGCAATCTGATTTCTCTCAGGCAATGGGTACCCGTGCATTAAGAAATATCATGCTCACCATGATCGCACGCCAAGGGGATGACTCTGCTTTTGATTTGGCTTATGAGCAATATCATACCGGGAACATGTCTGAACGTCTGGGAGCGCTTAAAGTCCTGGTCTGGAATGATGCCCCACAAGCTCAAGAAGTTCTAGCAGACTTCTATAGCCGCTTTGAAGATGAAGCCTTATCTTTAGATCAATGGTTTATGGTTCAGGCGGCGCATCCTCAAGCAACTGCTGAAACGATTGCTTATCTGACACAGCATCCTGATTATGATCTGGCTGTGCCGAACCGTATTCGTGCTGTAAGTGGGGGTTTGAATGCAAATCCGGTCAATACCTGGGGTTTTGGTGTACAGCACTATATTACTTTGGCGAAATATCTGGATGAGAAAAACCCGATTGTCGGTTCACGTCTGCTTCAAGTTCTCTCTCGTTGGTATACTCTGGCTGAACCGCAACGTAGTGAAGTGAAAGCTCAGCTTGAAGCTCTGAAGCCCTTGGTAAAATCTAAAAATGTTTGTGAAACCTTGAACAGTATGCTCAGTGTTTAATTAACCCATGTTGAAAAAGCCGGGTTTAATATCCGGCTTTTTTATTTAGAACATCAGTAATATTTATTCAATATGTTATTAAAGAAAGTATGTATTAAATTTTGCTTTACTATAGCAACACATATCGAAGTATGTGTGACGCCAATTTCAGGCGCTCACAATGTAAAGATCAAGATGATCTGATAATTGGGCAAATTGAAATGTTATTTAAAATTGAGGATGGATTTTATTTAAATACTCAACACATTATTGCTGTGCGAGTCATCAAGGACAGTACGCGTGGAGTATTCGAACTTCATCTGGAATACACGCCAAATTCGGTACAGAAATCTGGTGAATATATCAAAGTGTTCAGCTCCCAGTTGGAAGCGGAAATGTTCCTCAACCAATTGAACCAGAAAATTCGCTAGTTTCTAGAAAATCAAAAAGCCTGTCATTAAGACAGGCTTTTTGATGAGCAAGGAAGGGCATTTATTCTTTAACGATGAGTATTGGAGTTTCAGCCAAGCCGAGTACATTTTGTGCCACGCTGCCTAAAATCAGTTTTTGTAATCCTTTACGCCCATGTGAACCCATCACAATCAAATCTACAGGTAATTCATGACTGGTTTGCAGAATACCCTCCGAGGGTGACATGCCGTGTAGAATCCGAATATCCAGATCTATACCTTCACGTGTAAAGGTATGTTTTAGATCATTAAGCCTATCCAGTGCATTTTGCTCGGCCTGCATAAAATAATCGGTAACAGCTGGGGCAACCTTGTAAAAATCTACTCCAGAAAAAGGATCAACCGCAATGACGCTGATTAAGGTCACTTTGCTGCCAAAAACTTTTGCAATATCGAGCGCATGTTCTGCAGCCGCATAAGAGATAGGCGATTCATCAATTGCGACCAGGATATGTTGATAATGCTTCATAAAAATTCCTGATAATGATGCACGCTTGGAAACAGAATACAGCTGTAGCTGGCGTGATGAATAATAGCAGTGCTTTAAAGCATGATTTATTGTCATGCGCATCAAGGGATGCGCAGAACCAGATTATTTTTTAATGATCAGCACTGGAGTTTCCGACACACCCAGAACATCTTGTGCAAAGCTGCCCAGAATGATCTTCTGGAAGCCTTTACGACCATGTGAACCCATCACAATCAAATCTGCACCAGTTTCTTCTGCAGTATTTGCGACATGCTCGGCATTGACCAAACCAGTCACAATATGTGTTTCGGCTTCCACACCTTCCTCTTGGGCAATGATGCTTGCTTGTTTCAATGCTTTTTTGGCATTGGCATGTGCTTCAACAAAATATTCTTTCATAATGGCAGAGCTATAGTAGAAATCTGCCTCAGTAAAAGGATTTTCTGCAATCAGACTGACGAGTGTCAGTCTGCTACCAAAAGCTTTCGCAATTTTTGCAGCATGACGTACTGCTGAAAAGGAAATTTCTGAACCGTCCACAGGGACTAAAATATGTTGATAGGCCATCTTATTTATACTCCGGTTTCGTTTTTGTCTTGCTTTAAACTATTGATAGCACAGTGACGGAGGGGGTTCAATTGCAAAATATAAAAAAATCTGAAAATTCATTAAATTACAGTGATATATTTACAAAAAACTGTAGACTGATTGGCAGATAAAACAGACTGGAATACCCGGATTTTAAGCAGGTTTGCTCAATCTCTATTAAGCTGGTTGGGTTAAAATATATAGAGCGTTGAAACTTGGAAAATAATTAGTGGAAATATTCAAGATATGTTGAATACACATATAGTCAAAGCTGGAAAAGGGTTATTAGGCTTAATCTTTTTATGTGGGTTATATGGCTGTCAGAGTACGGCACAGAACAGTAAAATTATTGCCACTGCTTTTAATATGACGACAGCTGTACAGCAGAAAATCATGGATCGTTATGCACCGGATGATGTCATTGTGCAGCAAAATATTCTCTATGATTCTGATCGGCGGTTGGGTTTGGACTTATACCAGCCACAAAATATGACTCAACTGGAACAACGCCCAACAGTGATCTGGATTCATGGCGGTGGCTGGATTTCCGGATCTCGCGAACATGCACGGGGTTATTTTAAACTGCTGTCATCAAAAGGTTATAACGTGGTGTCTGTGCAATATCAGCTTGCTCCTCGGTCAACTTATCCAAGCCAGCTACGGCAAATTAATATGGCATTGGCTTATCTCCAGACACATGCTTCCCGATACAATATTGATCCAGATCAGCTTTATCTGGCTGGAGATTCTGCCGGTGCCAATCTCGCCAGCCATTATGCGGCCTTGTTAACCAATCCGGTTTTTGCCCGTAACTCTGACTTTGTGTCATCAATCCAGCCTGCACAGCTTAAAGGGCTGATTCTACACTGTGGTATTTATGACCTGAACGCGTTTGTGGATACGGCACCAGAAAAAATCAAACTGATTGAATGGGGAGTTCATAATATGGTGCAGGCCTATACAGGTGATCGCCGGCATGATGCGGAGTTCTTGAAAAAGATCTCACCTATTCAGCACATCACTCCAAATTATCCACCAGTGCTGATCAGTGGTGGAAACAAGGACTTTCTCACAGAAACGCAGTCCTATCCATTTGTGCAAGTTTTGAAAGCGAATCAGGTGCCGGTAAAGGAGATCTTTTATCCAGAATCAAAAACATGGCTGATCCATGAATATCAGTTTTATATGGGTAAAAAAGAAAGCCAGCAGACCTTTGAACAGACACTTCAATTTCTGCAATCACCTACTGGTGTGTTATCCAACCTTAATTAAAATAAGACTCTTAATAAGTTTTACGCCATTTAAAGAACAGATGTACTATCAGGCCAAACAATAGTCCCCAGAATGCTGAACCGATGCCAAGGAATTGCACTCCTGAAGCACTAAACAGGAAAGTTAATAATGCCGCCTCGCGTTCATCCATGTGGCTGAAAGCAAGTGTAATATTATGTCCAATGGTGCCAAACAGAGCAATCCCTGCCAGTGCAGTAATAAAAACGGCAGGGAAGGCTAAAAGAATACTGGTCAGTGTGGCTGCAAATAAGCCCATGAGGATATAGAAGAAACCACAGCTCATACCAGCGATATAACGTTTCTTGCTATCCGGGTGGGCCTGATCATCCAGGCTGATCGCGGCGCTAATCGCTGCAATATTGACGGCAAAACAGCCAAAAGGAGCCAGTAAGGTCTGAGCAGTGCCGGTCCAGCCAATCAGCTGATTAACATGTGGCGTATAACCATAACTTTTAATCATTGCCAAGCCTGGTAAATATTGCGATGCCATATTAATAACAAAGAGTGGCAAGGCCAGACCAAGAATCGCAGTCCAGGAAAATTCAGGGCTCACCCAGACTGGATGAGCCAGTGACCAATGCAGCCTCGGTGGATTAAAGTCCAGAAATATGGGACATAGGGCGACACCAGCAATCACGGTAACCACAATGCTATAACGGGGCGATAGCCGCTTGGCAATGATATAGGCAGCGAGTAGACACAGGATAAAGCCCAACTCATGTTGCAAGCTGGCAAACAGACCAATCCCGAATTTAAGTAAGACTCCTGCCAGCATTGCGCTGGTTAGACTTTGCGGAATCGCATGCAGAACTTTCTCAAAAATACCTAAAAACCCCAATACGGCAGTGACAAGGCCGCAGACCAGAAAAGCGCCCAAAGCTTCAGGCAGGCTATAGCCTGTGCCGGTTGCCAGGATTAAGGCCAGACCTGCGGTTGACCAAGAGGTTGCTATTGGATATTTAAACCTCCAGGAAAGAATAAGCCCGCAAAGACCAATCCCGATCCCTAGGGCCCAGAACCATGAAGTAATTTCAGCTGTGTTCGCGCCTAAGAGCTGTGCAGCCTGAATTACCAGCACAGAGGAAACACTGATCCCAACTAAAAAAGTAATAAAACCGGCAAATGCTGCGGGTAGGGAGAAGTCTTGAAGGAGTTTTTGCATATCCGTTGCGGAGATAATCAGTATGAGTGAAAAGTGCACTTATCATACGCGCTTCAGTAATACTGTTAAAGGTAAAAACAACCTAAATCACGTAGGGTTATAAGTTGTTGGGATGTCATGCATTTCATAAAGTTGAAGTCGCCAGTTTTAGCCCAAAGCCACAAAACAGGATTGCCACACTGGCTACACAAAGTGAAGTCAGACGGTAATGATGCCCAAAGAATTGAGCCAGCGTAGCACCTGAAAAAATCAGAATACTGAGATAAGACATGCTGATGATCTGCAAAATAATTGCCAGAATCGTAAAAGTCAGTGCAGGGTATGGATAGGATGGATCAACAAACTGCACAAAAAAAGAAAGATAAAACAGAATCGCTTTGGGATTCAGAATGCTGATGGTCATCGCCGTACGGAAGGGATGTAATTGCTCCAGATTCTGCTCGGCTTGCTGGATCTGTGCATTGCTATGTACGGTATTCCAGGTGTGGTAAGCCGCAATCAACAATTTAATACCCAGATAGCTCAGATACACCGCACCAATAATTTTCAGAATAGTAAACAGGACCGGAAAAGCATGCAGTAAAGATGCTGCACCGAGTGCGGTCAGGAAAATTAGAACCATATCTCCGGCATAGACACCGAATGCCGCCCGATATCCAGTTTTAATCCCGTAGCGAGAAGCTACCGACATGACGTAGAGGGAATTCGGTCCGGGTAACATCACAATTAACGCTGTTCCAATGATAAAGGTCGTTAAATCAGTGATACCAAACACGCAAAATCCACATACAAAAAAGCCGATGCGGCATTATACCTGCATCGGCTTATAGCTGAATTAAGATTTAAGCCTTAATTTCTGAATCTGTTGTAAAACTTTGGCTTAACAGGGTAGATAGCTGTTCACGTGCTTTAATAAAGCCCTGAATACCCGCTTCCAGTAACTGGGAAGCCATTGGATCTTGTTCTAATTGCTGTTTAAAGTCTTCCTGGCTAATTGGAGTTAAAGTCCCTTGCTTTGGAACATGATCCGAAGACAACTGCGGCTCAACAACACGGTTATCCTGTTCAAGCTGATCGAGCAGGTTGGGTGCAACAGTTAACAGGTCGCATCCAGTCAGACCCAGCACCTGATCAATACTACGGAAGCTGGCACCCATCACTTCAGTCTGTATACCGTGTGATTTGTAGAAGTTATAAATACTTTTTACCGATAACACACCTGGATCTTTTTCAATCGGATACTGATCTACACCTTCAGCCTTTTTGTACCAGTCCAGAATACGGCCAACAAATGGCGAAATCAGGGTAACTTTGGCATCTGCACAGGCATGTGCCTGATGCTGCCCAAAGAGCAGGGTCAGGTTGGTATGAATGCCTTCGGCTTCCAGCGCACGTGCGGCCTGAATACCTTCCCAGGTCGATGCGATTTTGATCAGGATACGATCTGAAGCAACGCCGTACTGTGCGTACAGTGCCAGTAATTCTTTGGCTTTGGCAATCGTCGCTTCAGTATCATAAGATAGGGAGGCGTCCACTTCAGTAGAAACACGGCCTTCAATCAGTTTAAGAATTTCCACACCAAATTTAACCGTAAGAATGTCAATAGTACGTTCAATCAGTTCATTACCCATATAACCTTCGGTTTTAGCCTGCGCATAAGCGTCTTCAATCAGAGCTTTGTTTTCAGCCTGATTGGCTGCCGCAGTAATCAGTGAAGGATTGGTGGTTGCATCGAGTGGACGGAATTTTTCAATCGCAGCTAAATCGCTGCTGTCCGCAACAATGGTGGTGAATTGTTTTAGTTGGTTTAACGCACTTTGTGTCATTTGGATCTAGTTCTTAGGTTATTGCTTATGCATTCTGTTATATCACAAAGTGCTTATTTCCCAAGTGTTCACCGACTATTTTCAGTAACTAATCTGTGTTTTTGCGTTGATTTCTGATGTGATTAATTAAAAAATGCGCAGCCTGACCGAGTTTTGTTTCACGACTCCAGACCAGATCGACAAAATAATCAAACTTTGGGGTGAAATCATACAGATCCAGAATATGCAGTTGTTCCTGAATATGTGGATGTTCATGCAGCATTTCCATCGGTAAAATCCCCCAGCCCAAACCCTGTTTAATTAATCGATAGGCGGAGTGATGGTTGTCGGTACGCCAATAGTTTCTGGAAAATAACAGTTCTGGCTTGATCTGATGATCACGGCTGGCAACTACAATCTGGCGACTATTCAGAATCTGCTCATAGCTGACCTGATCAAGCTGACTTAAAGCATGGGATTTCGCGGCAACGGCAACCAGCGTTTCTTTTTTCAGTTCGACAAACTGCTCTCGGGTCTCCAGTTGCTCTCGTTCAAACATCAATGCAAGTTGGGCAGCGCCTTCAAATAACAACCGGTGAGCATCTTCTTGCGGGGCAGAAAATACATTGATTTGTAAATCCGGAAACTGCTGTTCCAGTAAGACTACATAATCAGTCCAGCGCGTGTGTAGGAGCTCAGATACAATGACAATATTCAGTTCAGATTCTAGCCCTGAGCTTAATGCTTGAGCATGTTGCTTCCACTGATTCATTTCTACCAATAGTTGTTCAGTCTTTTCATACAGCACTTGAGCTGCTGTTGTAGGCTGTGGCTCACGGCCAATCCGTTTAAAAAGCTGTAAATCCAGATCAATTTCCATGTTGGCAATGGCCATACTTACAGCAGAGGGCACTTTGCCAAGCTTGCGTGCGGCTGCCGAGAAGGAGCCAGTCTCTATCACTGCTTTAAACAGCAGTAATTGTTCCTGATTAATATTCATATTTTAATCTGTCAATATTTTTGAAAGATTCTAACTCGAATAATCAAATAATAGGAAATAAACTAGGCACTATTATTAAGCTATTTGAGTAAGCAGAGATGTTAATTTCAAGCAGAAGGATAGTGCATGCGCTGAGCTATGAGATCATTCTGTTGGTCATCATTGCCATTGCCCTGAGTTATATCTTTCAGTTGCCAATGGAAGTGACCGGAACTTTAGGTGTTGCCATGGCAGTCACATCCGTAGTCTGGAATATGCTGTTTAACCATTATTTTGAAAAGATCGAGGCGAAACATCAGCTAAAAAGAACCATTAAGGTGCGTATTGCGCATGCTATCGGTTTTGAAGGTGGCTTGATGCTGGCGACCATTCCGATGGTGGCATATGCCTTAGAGATGAGCTTGTGGCAGGCAATTTTGACAGATCTGAGTTTAACGCTATGTATTCTGGTCTATACCTTTATTTTCCAGTGGTGCTATGACCAGATTGAGATCAAAATGGGAATTCGCACTGAATATGCTAAAAGTTGATTTGTCTTAAAGCATTGCGTGACTAATAAAAAAGCACCTCACTTGAGGTGCTTTTTTAAATCAGGTGTAAAGATTATTTTTCAATAATCGCAGTCACACCTTGACCGCCAGCCGCACAGATCGACACCAGTACACGACCTGAACCTTTCTGGTTTAATAGTTTCGCAGCAGTCGCGATGATACGGCCACCTGTCGCAGCAAATGGGTGACCCGCTGCCAGTGAAGAGCCTTTTACATTCAATTTGGCACGGTCGATTGAGCCCAATGGTGCATCTAGACCTAAACGCTCTTTACAGAATTTCGGATCTTCCCACGCTTTTAAGGTTGAAAGTACTTGCGATGCAAATGCTTCGTGGATTTCATAGTAGTCGAAGTCTTGAAGTTTCAGACCAGCACGCTCCAGCATACGTGGAACGGCATAAGCAGGTGCCATCAACAGGCCTTCTTTCTTCTCTACAAAATCAACTGCCGCAGTTTCCTGGAAAGTTAAGTAAGCCAGTACTTCATGACCATTGGCTTTCGCCCATTCTTCAGACGCTAGCAGTACACAAGATGCGCCATCCGTCAGCGGAGTAGAGTTACCCGCAGTCATGGTACGTGCATCGCCCTTACCGAAAGCAGGTTTCAATTTTGCCAGTTTTTCAACTGAAGAATCTGGACGCAGGTTATTGTCACGCTCAAGACCTAGGAATGGTGTGATCAGGTCATCAAAGAAACCTTCTTCGTATGCTGCTGCCATTTTCTGGTGTGAAGATGCAGCCAGTTCATCCTGTGCTTCACGAGAAATGCCCCATTCCAGTGTTGTGATTGCCTGATGGTCGCCCATAGACAGGCCGGTACGTGGCTCACCATTTTTCGGTGCATCCATCAGGTCTTTCACATTAATTTTGGTTAAAGCTTTCAAACGATCTTTTGCTGTTCTAGCAATGTTCAGTTCAAGTAAAGCTTTACGTAAACCATCACCAAATGCGATTGGCGCGTCAGAGGTAGTATCTACACCACCAGCCACACCGACTTCGATTTGACCTAATGCAATTTTATTGGCAACCAGGAATGCAGCTTGCAGACCAGTACCACATGCCTGCTGAATGTCATAAGCCGGAGTTTCAGGTGCAAGGGCAGTGTTCAGTACGCACTCACGCGTCATGTTAAAGTCACGGCTGTGTTTCAATACTGCACCAGCTACGACTTCACCCAGGCGTTGACCTTGTAAATTAAAACGTTCAATCAGGCCATTCAAGGCTGCGGTGAACATATCAGTATTGGATGCCGTAAAGTAAGCACCGTTAGAACGTGCAAATGGAATGCGGTTACCACCGATAATAGCAACGCGGCGAACTGTATTTTGGCTCATGTTTTGGTCCTGTTGAACAGAAATCTGTGTTTTTGGTGTTAAGGTTTTATTGCTTGAAGTCGTATTTTCCGCACGATTAGACGCAGCACGGGGGCGCGTGGTTTTCGTCGGACTTTTTTCTGCAGACGTTGCGCTCGTCGTTTTGCTTGTGCGCTTGCGTGCTGTTGATGGTTTTGACACGCTTTCGGCTACAGGATTCTCGACCGCTGGATTTTCTTGAGTTGTTTTGCTCATAAGGCTTTACCAGGCAAATTGATCATCTTCTTGGTCGCTACATTAGCATAGAAGGCTATAGGCTGAATTGACTAGAATGACATTACAGAGTGCGCTTAGGTCAAGTCATCTGTTTATTATCTCAAGTATTATTGACCGGAATCTGATGGATCTATTGAATTATAAGTATCTGACATCATATTGAAGTTAAAGCATAACTTTAGATCGATCAAAAATTAATTTGTATGAGAGATAATAATCATGACTGACCAGTACCAAGCGTTCGCAAAATCTCCTATTGGTAAATTTGTCATTAAAAACCTGGGTCTTCCATCCCCAACCTTCCTTGAGCGCTATGACTCTGCAACTCCTGTAGTCAAAGGCGCCGTTTTAGTAGGTGCTGCACCTGGCAGTACTTTGACTGGTTCAATTGCACAAGTTTTGGCAAATATTCATGCCAATAGCTATGCGGGAAATAATGCTGAACTGCAACAGGCAGCTGCACAAGCGGGTTTGAACCTGGGTGCATTTAATCAGGGCGACAAAGAATCAAAATTTAAAGTAGCAATTTTTGATGCGTCTGGTATTCAGAATTCGGACGATTTAAAAGCGTTATATGATTTCTTTAATCCGATCGCGCGTCAAATCCAGGCATCTGGTCGTGTGGTGATTGTAGGAACCACTCCTGAATCAGCAACTTCAGTGAAGCAGGCAATTGCACAACGTGCGCTTGAAGGTTTTGTAAAATCAGTGGGTAAAGAATTCAAAAAAGGTATCGCAGCGAACCTGATCTATGTGGACAATGGGGCTGAAGCAAATCTCGAATCTGCACTGCGCTTTGCGATTTCTCCACGTTCTGCCTATGTGTCTGGTCAAGTGATTCGCGTATCTCAAGCAGCGACTCAAGATGTAGACTGGACTAAACCTTTGGCAGGCAAGACAGCTGTAGTCACAGGTGCTAGCCGTGGTATTGGTGAAGCGATTGCTCATGTACTGGCACGTGATGGTGCACATGTGATTTGTCTGGACGTTCCGCAGCAGCAAGCAGATCTTGACCGTGTAGCAGGTGAGATTGATGGTTCTACCTTGGCAATTGATATTACTGCAGCTGATGCTGGTGAAAAAATCAAAGCTGCGGCAGCTGCGCAGGGCGGTTTAGATATCATCGTGCATAATGCCGGTATTACCCGTGACAAGACTTTGGCAAACATGAAGCCTGAGCTTTGGGATCTGGTGATTAACATCAACCTGTCAGCGATTGAACGTGTCAATGATTACCTGTTGAATAATCACGGTCTGAACGCTAACGGCCGTATTATCTGTGTATCTTCAATCTCTGGTATTGCAGGTAATCTGGGTCAAACTAACTATGCAGCTTCTAAAGCGGGTGTAGTCGGTATTGTGAAATATACAGCCCCAACTTTAAGCAATGGTATTACCATTAACGCCGTTGCTCCTGGTTTTATTGAAACTCAAATGACAGCTGCAATTCCTTTCGCAATTCGTGAAGCTGGCCGCCGTATGAATTCAATGAGTCAAGGTGGCTTACCAGTCGATGTCGCTGAAACGATTGCAATGTTCGCTTCAACTGCATCTACAGGCTTGAATGGCAACGTGGTTCGTGTCTGTGGTCAGAGTCTTTTAGGAGCTTAACTCTTTCTGAAAAGTTCTTTTCTCTCTGTACGTTAACCCGTAGAGTAGATCAAGAATTCCCTCTCCTCGTAGGAAAGGTTAAATAAATTAAATAGAAGGCAGGATGAGATATTATCCTCATCCCAGCCTTCTCCCAGAGGGAGAAGGGGCTTTCAATCCAAATTGAAATAAAAATATTCCAAAGGTTCAGTATGCATACTCGCCATTTTAATCAACTTCCAAAGCCGTATCTTGCTTATCCAAAAATCATTCAGGGCCTCATTTCAAAAAAGCCAAAGGGTGAAAAGGTCCTGCCGCAAGTTGAATACGTGGTAAATTCATTCAAGGTCGATCAAAAGCATTTAAAAACTTACAACGCCGTCTGTGGTTTTAAGAACAATGGTTATATCCCGGCGATCTATCTGGCAGTACTTTCACAAAGTCTGCAAATGCATATGATGACCTCGGAAGCTTTCCCATTTCCAATTCTAGGGTTGGTGCATATCCGCAATCAGGTCAAGCAATACCGTAAAGTGGGTGTGAATGAACAGCTGACTTTATCTTGCAAGTTTGGTGAGTTGCAGCCACATGATAAAGGCGTACAGTTTAATTTCATTACTACAGTGAAAGTTGGTAATGATGTCGTGGTTGAAGCATTAACCACTTACTTGTCACGTCAAAAAACTGATGCAAAAGCATCTGCCAAAACCATAGAAAGCAAAACACCGAATTATGAAGTGAATGCGGAATGGGATATCTCTGAAAATACTGGTCGTCGCTATGCTCTGTCTTCAGGTGACTTTAACCTGATTCACATTCATGCACTAACAGCTAAAGCTTTCGGTTTTAAACAGGCGATTGCCCATGGCATGTGGAGTAAGGCGAGAGCTTTAGCCAGCCTGACCCTGCCAGATGCCTATGAAGCGGACGTGTGGTTTAAGCTACCGATGTATTTGCCATCTAAAGTGCAGTTCACGACTGTGAAATCAGACAATGATACTGAATTCCTGATCCGTAATGCGAAAAGCCAGAAACCGCATGTTTCAGGTAGCATCAAAGCTTTATAATGATCTAAAAAGCCTAAACTTGATTTAGGCTTTTTTTATTTCAGCCTGTACAAATATTAGATCTCATTTGAAACATGTATCAAGGAAGGACGCATGAAACCGATTAAACAATATCTATCTGCCAGTACCGAAAACTATCTAGGTTATGTTGATCCTCGCTTTCAGGATCTGGCCGTGCAGTTTAGTCGTTTTCAGGATGCACGTGCCGAACAGGGGGGTGCTGCACTGGTGGTTTATCATCAGGGTGACAAAGTCCTGGATATTTATACCGGCAAAAAATCTGAACAGGAACTGTGGCAATCGGATACGCTGTCAGTGTGTTATTCCACAGGCAAAGGTGTCTTAGCGACCTTGGCACATATCTTGGTCAGTCATGGGCTGATCAGCTATGACACACCTGTAGCAGAATACTGGCCAGAGTTTGCCCAGCAAGACAAAGACCAGATCACGCTGGCACATATGCTCAGTCATCAAAGTGGTTTGTATGATATTCGCAATATCATCGAGGATGCCCGGGAAATGGTGGACTGGTCGCATATACTGCAACGCGTTGCCGCAGCCAGACCACGTTTTGCTTTAGGAACGGATGCAGCTTATCAGCCGCTCACTTTTGGCTGGCAGGTCGGTGGAGCATTGGAAAAAGCGACTGGCAAAACACTTGCTGAGTTGATGGATCAATATCTGGTGCAACCATTACAGCTAGATGGTGCTTACTTTGGTGTGCCTGAGCATGAATTGCTACGTGTTGCTCGTCCGATTCACCGGAAAAAAGAACAGACTCGGTCACGCGCAGATCAAACTCATCAACCAAGGAAGCCTAATCTGATGGAACGCGCCTTAGAGCTGAGTGGTCAAAATCCGCAGGATTTTCAGGATGCCATGATTCCTAAAGGTATGAAGCATCTCAACTTCTTTAGTGATGAAGGACTTAAAGCCATTATTCCTGCAGCAACCGGGGTATTTACTGCTCAGAGTCTGGCAAAAGTCTATGCCATGCTGGCACAACAAGGCCAATGGCAGGGACAAGACCTTATTTCTCAGCAGACTTTTACACGTTTAAGTACGGTGCAATATACTCATCGTGACCGGATTATGCCGTTTCCGATGCATTGGCGTCTGGGCTATCACCGCATCCTGACCTTAGGAAAATCAACAAAAGGCTTTGGTCATGTTGGTTTTAATGGCTCTGGAGCCTGGTGTGATCCGGAACGTAAACTGAGTTTTGCTTATACCCATAATTTTCCTACTGCTTCCATTACTGGAGATTACCGTCTGTGGGGCTTAACTCAGGAAGCCTTACGTTGCGCTGATCAGATCCAGACCGGACGTAAGGGCTGGTTTTAAGATTCCCGACAAATTAATGCAATTTACCTCACGGTATTCACTATGGTATGTTGCCGCATAATCAACATGCTGAATCTAGAATCATGAAGAAAGTTATTTTGATTCCACTCGTGGCAACGGCGGCACTATGGGGTTGTCAGGATACCAAACAGGATAAAGCCCAAACTGCAATTGAAGCTCAGGCGATGCAAACGGCCTGGGCGGGTGAATATCAGGGCACAACACCGTGTATGGGATGTTTATCCAGCTGTGAAGATTGTCCGGGAATGGCTGTAAAACTTCGACTAAATGAAGATGAAACCTTTGTGCTGGAACGTGAGAGTCTGAGCGGTCATAATGAGATTGAAACGATTAGCGGTAAAATCCGTTTTCAGGATGACAGTCGACAGAAGATTGAATTGCTCAACGTCGCTAAACGAAATTTACTGTTTGTTGATCTGGAAAAGGGTTTACTCGAAATTCGTGAAGATCAAACAGGCAAACGCTATCAGATGCAAAGTGATTTTATTTTAGCTGAAAGCCTCAAATCTTAATAAAAGCTTCTGTTTTATATCCCTTTTTTTATCTGGATAGAAAAGGGATTTTTATTTATTCAATTCCTGCATTTATTTCACTATTTATCAAAAAAACAGTATGCTTAGACCTGTAAAAAGGAGCATACATGTATCAGGTACTTGCACGAAAATATCGTCCTCGTAATTTCAATGAATTGGTGGGTCAAAACCATGTTTCTCGTGCCTTAACCAGTGCGCTCGAACGTGGCCGTCTGCATCATGCCTATTTGTTTACGGGCACGCGCGGTGTGGGTAAAACGACGATTGCACGTATTCTTGCAAAATGTCTGAACTGTGAAACAGGGGTGACTTCAACGCCGTGTGAGGTCTGTCCAACCTGTACTGCCGTGAATGAAGGCCGTTTTATTGACCTGATCGAGATCGATGCAGCTTCCCGTACAAAAGTTGAAGATACACGTGAACTATTAGATAACGTTCCCTATGCACCGACTCAAGGGCGCTTCAAGGTCTATCTGATCGATG
The DNA here is from genome assembly GCF_002918965.1 of Acinetobacter sp. ACNIH3. Lineage (NCBI taxonomy): Bacteria > Pseudomonadati > Pseudomonadota > Gammaproteobacteria > Moraxellales > Moraxellaceae > Acinetobacter > Acinetobacter sp. ACNIH3. The sequence goes on from NZ_PQLP01000005.1 coordinate 82,045, forward strand.
AAGTGCACATGCTCTCTACCCATTCTTTCAATGCCTTGTTAAAGACACTGGAAGAACCTCCTGAACATGTGAAGTTCCTGTTTGCAACCACAGATCCGCAAAAACTCCCGATTACAGTTATTTCGCGATGTTTACAGTTTACTTTACGTCCATTAGCAGTCGATGAAATTACTGATCACCTGGGTCATATTTTACAAAAAGAAAGTATTCAGGCTGACCAGGATGCAATCTGGCAAATTGCTGAATCTGCACAAGGTTCATTGCGTGATGCACTGTCGCTGACCGATCAGGCCATTGCCTATGGACAGGGTGCGATTCAGCATCAGGACGTGAAAGAGATGCTGGGTCTGATTGACCGTACTATTATCTATGACCTGATTTTGGCGATTCACCAGAACCAGAAAGCACGAGTTAGTGAGCTTTTATTTCAGTTCCGGCAGCAGGCACTAGATGTATCTCTAGTATTAGATCAGCTGATCTCGACCTTACATGAACTGGCACTTTTACAATATTTGCCAGATTTAAGTCTGAAATATAGTGCTGAAATTAACCAGAAAATCATTCAGCTCTCAGGACTGATTTCAGCACAAGATCTGCAGCTGTATTATCAAATTGCCTGTAAGGGTCGTGCTGATCTGCAAATGGCAGTAACGCAGGAGCAGGGCTTTGAAATGACGGTGCTGCGCTTGCTGGCTTTTCGTCCATTGCAGCCAAATGAGATTCCAGCCAATACTGTACCAGTACAGCAAGTGACACCTGTAGCTGCACAGCCAAGTATTGTACCCCAACAGGAAAGTGCTCCAGTTGCATCACCGGTGATCGAAGACTTTCCATTAGATGATAGTTATGAGGATGAGCCAGAATATAGCCCAGCCACTGCACAGTCTGAATCATCTTCTGATGATTTTCTCGATGTGGAAGATGAGCCTTTAGATACTGCGCCTGTCGAGGCGCAGGCAGCAAAACCTATGACAGTTAAGCAACCAAGTACGGATCAGATTATGTTTGATCCAAGTGTGGATGATAGACTGTTTGGTTTTGATGATGTGCCGGCGGAACCAGCTACAGCAAGCACAGAAGCCAGTAGTGATGATTTCCTGTTAGAAGAATATCTTCCTGAAAATCGTGCTGCTGCGCCTGTAGAACAGAATGAGCCTGAATTCAGTTTGTCTGCAGCAACACCTGAAACAGAAACTTTTGAAAATATTGAAGTTTATTCTCAAGCAGAGCCTATAGCTCCGACAGAAGTTGTACATATCCAGACAGCAAATACAGATATTTCAACAGATCGTAATCTGATGCCACAGGATATCCTGCAAATTCCGGTACAGGACATGCAGGGTGAATGGACTGTAGAAAAATGGGAATTCTGGTTCCGCAATAGCCAGCTTTCACCGGCCGTACAGGAGCTGGCACAGTACGGCATTATGACCGGACAGATTGATGGAGAATCAGTTTTTCATATTCCGGAGCGTTACCAGCAGTTACTCGGTCAGTTGCAACATACCCTAGAAGAAGCTTTAAAACAGCAATGGACAGGTACACAATTCAAGGTGAAGTTTGAAGATGTCAATGAACTGACACCTTATACCATGCAGCGTGAACGTAAAGTGCGTGCATTTAAACGCGCTGAGGAGTTGCTACATGCAGAGCCTGCTGTGAAAGATCTGGTACAAAACTTCGATGCAGAATTGAAAAACATTCAGCTGAAATAAGTTCTAGATTTCACAGCTACTGTGCATAAACGGACATAGGGCATCCCGCATTTCATTTGAAATCGGGGTGCTTTTTCGTGTATGACGATCGACAAAAACATGTACAAAACTGCCTTGGGCAGCAGCCTGGTCATTACCTTGCTTAAAAATAGCCAGGTCATAAGTCAGGGAAGAACCTCCTAGCTTGGCGATATTGACACCGACCTCAATCACTTCAGGATAAGACAGTTCCTGATTAAACTGACAGCAGGAATTCACCACCAAACCGATATTCGGAGACGTTCGTGGATCAAAACCGGTATGCTGGATCAGCAGGGCATTGGCTGTGGTATCAAAATAGCTGTAATAGGTGACATTATTGACATGGCCGTATAGATCATTGTCCGCCCAGCGGGTCTGGATGCTGAGGAAAAAAGTATATTGCTCACGGGTTTTGACAGATGCTTTGCTCATGAATCATTTCTTATAAAAATTGAGATTAATTTAAGCTTTTAATTGGTAAATATTAGGCATAAATCGCCTGATAGATCTGCAAAGCATCCTCTACAGTCATATCACGCGGGTTGTTTTGCAGTAGTCGAGTCTGTTTCATGGCATCTTCAGCCAGCATCATTAACAGATGCTCAGGAATATCCAGCTGAGCAAGTTTTAAAGGTAAACCACTACGTTGCAGATGATTATTAAAATGATCAATGAACAGATCAGTTAAGCCATCATGACAGCCTTTACTGTGGGGATCGAGCCAGGTCATTAGTTCGGCATATTTCTGTTTGGTAGCAGGGGCATTAAACTTCAGTACTTCTGTCAGCACAATCGCATTGCTATGACCATGGGATAGATGAAAATGCCCGCCAAGTGGATAAGCCAGTGCATGTACCGCACCGACAGGTGCATTGGCAAAAGCCTGACCAGCCAGCATGGAACCGACCAGCATATTCTGGCGTGCTTCCAGGTCATCTCCATCCTCCAGAACACGAGTCAGATTGTTGTTCAGGAGCTTTAATGCCTGTTTGGCCAGCATATCCGAATAGGGATTTTTCTTGATTTTCGATGTATACGCTTCTATGGCATGTACCATCGCATCAATTCCGGTCGCTGCCGTAATATGTTTAGGTAAACCACGGGTAAAGCTGGCATCTAGAATTGCAATATCAGCAAACAGCAAAGGCGAAACAATTCCGGTTTTGGTGGTTTCACCCGTAGTCACAATTGAAATGGGGGTGACTTCCGAACCGGTTCCTGCCGTAGTCGGAATCAGGATCAGCGGTAGACGTGGGCCTTCAACTTGATCAATACCATAGAGTTCATTCAGGCATTGGGTTTGCTGTGGATGACTCAAGACCGCAATAATCTTGGCCACATCCAATGAACTGCCACCACCAAAACCAATCACCACATCGATCTGTTCCTGACGGGCGAAAGAAATGGCATCCGCTATGATATGTTCTGGCGGATCTGCCTGCACATCGGCATAGATAGCATAATCCAGACCTGCTTCATTGATAATGTATAAAACTTCCTCATGTAGATTCTGCGTAATCATGCCTTGATCGGTCACCAGCAGCACACGAACATATTTGCCTTTCTGTAGAATTTGGTGCAGCTCACGAATCGTGCCAAGTCCGGCAATGATGTTGGGAACAGTCTGAAATTGAAATCTTTGCATGGCTGCTTCCTTAATTTTTATCCAAATTCATATTATTGTGGCGTTGTGATATAGGATTCACTATACAAATAACTTAACATAAGAATCCTGAAAATAAAGTAGTGCTGAGGTTGTTTATGTCATCCAGAACGCCATTTAAGGTGTTATGTGTTTGTCTGGGAAATATTTGTCGTTCTCCCACGGCAGAGGTGGTCCTCAGACATTATTGCGATGTACATAATCTCAATATCATGATTGATTCGGCGGGAACCAGTAATTATCACCCGGGTAAAGCGCCTGATTTGCGTAGTCAGGAACATGCCCTAAAGCGTGGTTATGATCTGTCTGCATTGCGTGCCCGTCAGCTGACTCTACAGGATTTCCTTGATTTTGATCTGATGCTCGCAATGGATGAAGACAATCTCAGGGATATTCTTGCACTTCAGAAACGTGCTCAACAAGAACTTGGCCAATTACGTGCTGAAGTCGCCCTGATGAGTGAATATGATTCTGACTATCCAAAACAGGCAGTACCCGATCCTTATTATGGCGGTGCTGAGGGTTTTGAACGTGTACTCAATCAGTGTGAATCCAGCAGTCTTGCATGGATCGATGTCTTTAAAATGCAACAAAAAGAGCTTAAGGTTTAAGTCATGCAAATCCAAACACAGGTTCAACTTAAACCTTTTAATACTCTCAGTCTGGATGCAGTGGCATCACATTACTGTAAAATTCAATCAAATGATGATCTGACCCAGGCTCTGGATTTTGCCAAACAGCAACAGCTGAATATTCTGATTCTGTCTGGTGGCAGCAATATGCTTTTACCGGAACAGATTCATGCACTGGTATTGCATATGGACATTCAGGGCATTGAACTGCTGGATGCGGATGATCAGGTGCAACGCCTTCGTGTTGGAGCAGGCCAGAGTTGGCATGATTTTGTATTATGGACCACACAACAAGGCTTTTATGGCCTGCAAAATCTGGCTTTAATTCCAGGTCTTGTTGGTGCTTCGCCAGTACAGAATATTGGTGCCTATGGGGTAGAGGTCGGGGAATTTATTGAAAGCGTTGAAGTCTATGATCGTGAAAATCACAGTTTTAGCTCAATCAAAGCAGCAGATTGTGACTTCGCCTACCGTCATAGTATCTTTAAAGATTATCCGAGCCGTTACATCATTACCCATGTCATCTTCAGTCTGTTGAAGCAACCTGAGCTTAAACTCAATTATGGTGACCTGAAAACAGCAGTGGGTGAGGAACAGACGCCAGAAAATCTGGAGCACCAGGTGATCCAGATTCGTCAGAGCAAATTGCCTGATCCTAAAGAATATCCAAATGTCGGTAGTTTCTTTAAAAATCCAGTAGTTGATTTACAATTCTTTGACCAAATTGCTCAACAATTCCCGAATTTACCTCATTATCCGCAGCCAAATAATCAAGTTAAAATGGCAGCCGGCTGGTTAATCGACCAAAGCGGATGGAAAGGTAAACAGCTGGGTTCAGTCGGTATGTTCCATAAGCAAGCGCTGGTGCTGGTGAATTATGCCAATGCCTCGCTCAAAGACGTGCGTGCAACCTACCAGGCCGTACAGGCGGACGTTCAGGAAAAATTTGGGGTTCTGCTTGAACCGGAGCCAGTTTTATTTGCTGAAAATGGCATGATCCGCTCACATCAGGATTAAAGGATAAATAGATGGATAAAGCACACTGGATGGTTCGAATAGTTCAAGTAGTCTCAGTACTATTTGTGCTGTGCACACTGTTCGTAGTCTTTCTTTATTCGCCGTTTTATTCACATCTGGTGGTCAAAGGACTGAACTATTTTGTTCCGGTCGAGGTCAATCAGATCGCGGCTGAAAGCCAGAAACAGGCTTCCTTAAGTGTTAATGAAACACTGGAGCCAGGTTCTGAGTTATGGATTGCACGCCAGGCCTATCTCAAGGTGATGGAAGAAGATATTTCCAAAAATCAGTCACAGAACCTGGCACTGATTCAGGCACGCTATAAAGCTTTACAGCAGTTACTTGAAGATGAACGTGAAGCTGAGGCAGAAAAATCTGAACAGCAGAAAATTCAGGTACCATTGCTGGTGACTGAAACAGAAGCAGCTGATGCAGTAGAACCAGATGATCTAACTGAACTGTTAAGCTTGAGCAGTAATGAAAATGCTGCCCAGATGGGACAGTTTATAGAATTCCTGAAAAGCTATGATGTTGAACAGCATCAGCAAAATATTGCGCAAATGACCAATGTGGAATTTGCCGAAGACCTCGCAACTTTAAATCATGACCAAACTCAGCCAATGCAGGATGAGATGTCCAAACCTTATGCTATTGTGGTCTTGGGCGGCGGTTTGACCCTGCATGAAAATGGCAAAGATATTATCGTCAATGACTATACTCGTCTGCGCCTGGAAAAAACCCTGGAAACCGAAAAACAGTATGATCTGCCGATTGTTTTGAGTGGTGTAGAAGCACCGTATATGCAACGCTGGTTGCAGGCCTATAATGTGGATGCCAAGCTGCTTGAAGACCGCAGTATGAATACCTGTGAGAATTCCCGTTTCAGTTCATTACTGTTACAGAAGAAGGGTGGAGCCCCGACGGTGATCTTGATCACGGATCGCTATCATATGCCACGTACACGCCGTCTGTTCGCACTTAACGGTATTCAGACCATTCCAGTAGAAGCGCCAATGCCAAATTCACTTACTGCATGGCGTCCAAGTGTTAAAAACTACGATCATAGCCGACGGGCTAACTATGAACTCTTAGCAACACTTCGGGATGTGTGGTTTGGATCAAGTGACTGTCGGGAGGTACCTTAATGTCAGATATCCCATTTTTAAACCCGACAATTCTCAAACAGCTGGAATTACCAGTCCCCAACCGGGATATTACACCACAGCTGTTGCAACCATTAAATTTGAATCGGGACATGCAGTCTACGCTGGAATTACAGGCTTACCGGAAACTGTATGGTTTTGACCTGCTCAATGCGAAACACTGGCAAGGTTATGTGCAAATACCATTGTTTAAATTGCATGTGCAAGTCTTTGAGCCGGATCTGACCGAAAGCCGTTTTGATAAAATTCAGGGAACGGTGTTTCTGTTGCATGGCTATCTGGAACATAGCGGGATCTATCAGCCAATTGTCAAAGAGCTACTGGAAGAAGGGTTTAGTGTACTCACCTTTGATTTGCCGGGGCACGGTTTGAGTAATGGTTCATCAGCCAATATTCAGAACTTTGACCATTACCAGCAAGTATTGCATGCAGTACACCGTTATGTACGTCATGCAACGCAGTTGCCAAAACCCTGGTTAGGTATCGGACAAAGTACTGGTGGTGCAATCTGGATGCACCACTTGCTGGAGTTTGCAGAACGCCGTGAAAATCCCTTTGTAGATCGCGTACTGCTACTTTCACCACTGATTCGTCCAGCTAAAACAGCATGGTGGCATAACTCTGTAGGTCTCGGGATTATTCGCCGGATTAAGCGTGAAGTGCCACGCCATTTCAGACGTAATAATCATAACCCGGAATTCCTGCGCTTTGTGCGTTTAAAAGATCCATTACAACCCCGTATGATGGGCATGGACTGGATTCTCGCGATGTCGCGCTGGATGCAGCAGATGGAAGACCGGCCAGCTTGCCGTATTCCGGTATGGCTGGCGCAGGGTGCGCAGGATCAGACGGTGGATTGGCGTTATAACATCGAATTTATTCGGCGTAAATTCCGCCTGCAAACCTTGTTGATGTTAGAGGAAGGTTCGCATCAGCTGATTAATGAGCGAGCTGATATTCGTGCGGCACTGACCGGGCTGATTCCAGCCTTTCTGCATGCGCAGGGCGGTCGAACCTATTATTAAGTTCAGATGATGAATAGTAGATAAGGCGATGCTAAAGAATTGCCTTTTTCATTTAGATATATTTAAAATTTTTCTGCAGTTGCGATATTCCACATGCGGTAATAAAAGTTTTCTTCATCACGATTTTCACAGTGAAGCAGCTCATTTTCTTTCATCCAGAAGTGTAATTGTGCATAGTTTTTAATTTCATGGCTGTTGATGCGTTGAGCCAGTTGATGAGGTTTAATACCAGATGGATGACAAACACCAGCGGAAGCAATCATTTCGGAGAGGGCTTTAAGGGTGCTTTTATGATAATTATAGACCCGTTCCGCCTTGCTTGGCACATGTAGCGCCTTTTGGCGGCTTTTATCCTGAGTAGTGACACCAACCGGACACTGGTTGGTATGACAACTTTGCGCTTGAATACAGCCAATAGCAAACATAAAACCACGTGCTGAATTGACCCAGTCTGCACCAATGGCGATCGTACTGGCGATATCGAATGCACTAATGATCTTGCCGCTTGCACCAATTTTGATCTGTTTGCGTAATCCTGCACCCACTAATGTGTTATGAACGAATAATAAGCCTTCACGCAGGGGAACGCCAATATTATCAATCATCTCAATCGGTGCTGCACCTGTACCGCCTTCTGAACCATCGACGACAATAAAGTCCGGCAGGATTTTGGTATGCAGCATCGCTTTGACGATACTCATAAATTGCCAAGGCTGCCCCAGACATAGCTTAAAACCGACCGGTTTGCCACCAGACAGCTCACGTAATTGCTGAATGAATTCCATCATTTCAATTGGGGTGCCAAACGCAGGATGACTGGCTGGCGAAACACAGTCATGTTCGCGGCTAACTCCGCGAATCTCGGCAATTTCCTCAGAAATCTTGGCTTTTGGAAGAATCCCACCATGTCCTGGTTTCGCACCTTGAGACAACTTGATTTCAATCATTTTCACTTGTGGAATTTTGGCTTTCTCCGCAAATTTGACCGGATCAAACTGGCCGTCCAGTGTACGACAACCAAAGTAAGCACTACCAATTTCCCAAACCAGGTCTCCGCCATTTTCCAGATGATAAGGGCTAATACTGCCTTCACCTGTATCATGGTAGAAATTGCCCATTTTTGCACCCAGATTAAGCGCACGGATAGCATTAGCACTCATACTGCCAAAACTCATGGCGGAGATATTCATGATTGAAGCACTATAAGGCTGCTTACATTGTTCATTGCCAATCGTAATCCTGAAAGTTGCTGGATCTGCGGGTGGGCAAGGGATAATCGAATGCGTGACAAACTTATAGTCATGATTATAGACATCGATAATCGAACCAAAAGGCTTGTCAGAATTTTCATTTTTGGCGCGTTGATAAACCAGACTGCGCTGCATACGGGAAAAAGGCAGGGCATCCTGATCGGCTTCAATAAAGTACTGGCGAATTTCAGGACGGAACTCTTCAAAAAGGAAGCGGAAATGACCCATAATCGGATAGTTCCTGAGAATAGAATGCCGGTGTTGCAGTACATCATATAGTCCCACCACACTCAGAACAGCGCTAATAATCCACAGCGTATTGACCAGCGTTTGAGGCATGAAATAGTAAATATAGCGGGGTGAATAGCCGATATGAAAGCCAGTGAATACCAACGCAATAAAGATACAAAGGAACCAGATGGAATACCGTGAAAAAAAGGTATTTAGCAGTTTATGCCGGACAAGTTGAGCTGGATTTGCCATAAAATCTTGATTCCCTGTTGTTCTTATCAGACCTTCAGATTTTCAAGGCTTGGCGGTTTTATACAAGAACAAAATTGTTATTGGATTTTATAGGTTTAACTTGGAAAGATAGTTTAGATTAAAAATTAACCAAAATAATATGTTTAGCAGGAAAAATCCTATGAAAAAAATCTGCAAAAGGCATCGCTTCTTTTTATTTCACATGCAAGAAAAGCTGGTTTAAAGTGATTTTATCCAATAGCGGAGGAGAAGGTATGACGAAGAAATCAATCCGGTTCAATACTGCAGAGCTGGCGTGCTCATGTATGTAATGACCTTAACTATGAAACTTCCTTATGCATATATCTGGGGGAACAAGACAGGTATATGCAGAATCAGCAGCCGATCAACCAGAACAATGACAAAAACAATATAAAAAATTATGAGTCCCGGGAATGGGGCTTTTTTTATGTTTGTTTTATGCTTCGTCTTGTTGATATACGGCTCGGGAAACGTGCTCAGGTTCAATTTTTTGAATCTTGTTACCGAAGCTGCGTAGCCACCATACCAGCTGTGAAGTAAAAGGCACAGTTGCACTAATGAGAGCGATACCATGATCAAGCTTTTCAATCTGTTGATCGCGGCTGAGCTGGCTTTCTTCAAAATAGTGTGCATCTGCTTCAGGCATGTGCAGCTTCAGCATGACATTTTCAGTAGGCTGGTCAAAGTTGACCCGGAAGCCCAAAGCACCGGATTCAATATATTCATCAATATCAAAGTTCACCGGATGCAGGGCACGCGTATTTAAAACATTCGCAGACTTGAAGCGGTGCAGGGCAAAGGTCTGAATATCGGATTTGTCATGACGGGTACATACCAGATAAATGATCGAACCTTTCTGTACTAATGCCAGCGGGTTGAGAATATAGGTTTTTTCTTCACTGTTTTGTCCGCGACCCTGATAGATACATTCCAGCTGCTTGTCCTGTAACAGCCCTTCATAAACCGCCTGTTGTGCCTGACGGTCGACAACAGGTGGAATCAGCGGCTGAGTCGCAGGAACGATACGGACCCGGTTAATCCATTGTCGCACATTGTTCTGGGTTGACAGGCTGCGACGTGCCAGATCAAACCAGGGATTCATTTCCTCAATCAGACTGGGTGGTAACAGATGTTTGAGATGTTCCTCAACCATCATAAACGTCACTGCTTGTGAACTGGTCATGTGCGGCAGACTTTGAATCGGTGCATCGGAACGCCAACGCCAGCCCTGTGGAATAGTCTTGCTGCTTTCAATGGGAAAACGCTGCGCAATCTGATTCAGGTCACGCTGAATAGTGCGCAAACTGATTTCCACACCTTCACGTTCCAGGATTTCCTGCAATTCGCGAGTGCCCATCCATTTCCCGGTCGTCAGGCGCGATAAAATCTGCCATTGGCGATAAAGGCTATTCGAAGTTTCTTTTTCTTGTGCGGTCATAAGCTGAAATCAGGATCTGCAAATTGAGAAAAAATCATTAACACAATAAAAAATCTCTATTTTTTTCGCAAGTATTTTAAGTAATCGAGGATAGCAGAATAGATACACATTGGTGCAAAAATGCCATTGAGTCACTTGGAAATAAAGGGATTAATGGTAAGTACAAAAATACCGCATGGCATGGATATTGCTTTGTTAAATATACAATTTGATTACAATACGACGAGGTTTGTATGCTAAAAGAAACCCAGGATACAAATATCACAACGACTATAGAAAATTTTACAACAACGGCGATTAACACTAATTTTACAGATACGAAGGACACGGTAGCAACTCACACAGGCAAACCTCTACAAGTGCTGCAGCAAATGGCATCTAAATTCTTTAATGAAATGCGTGATGACCAGAATATGAATGGTCTGGCTGGGCAAAAAATCGAAGAGTGGCTGTCAAAGCATACTTTAGATGAGCTTAACACCCTGAATAAATTGGCAAAAGAACATTTTCTTTATGAAGGAATTACCTTCACGGTTTATGGAGATGAAGAAGGCACCGAACGTACCATCCCTTTTGACATTATTCCACGCGTGATTGCACGCAAGCAATGGAATATGGTAGCACTCGGTTGTGAACAGCGTGTTAAAGCCCTGAACCTGTTTTTGCATGATATCTATCATCAGCAGGACATCCTGAAAGCAGGGATTGTGCCTGAGCTGCAAGTGCTGACCCATGAGGCTTATCAGCCACACATGTATCAGCATAGTCTGAAAGGCAGCATTTATAGTCAGATTAGTGGCGTTGATATTATCCGTGACTCAAAGGGTGAATTCTATGTACTTGAAGATAACCTTAGGACCCCTTCAGGTGTGTCTTATATGCTGGAAAGCCGCAAGATCAGTGAAAAATTGATGCCAGGCCTGTTTGAACAGACACCTATTGCTGGTGTAGAGCAATACCCACATTTACTCAAAGAAATTCTGGCAGAAAACTCAACTGTCGATAATCCGTTTATCGTAGTGCTGACTCCGGGCCGTTTCAATAGTGCTTACTATGAACATGCTTTCCTGGCAAGGGAAATGGATGTGCCATTAGTGACATCACGTGACCTTTATGTAGAGAACGCGAAAGTTTATGTAAAAACTATACGTGGTCATCAGCAGGTAGATGTTATTTATAGACGTGTCGATGATGCCTATCTCGATCCGCTTTGTTTTAAACCTGATAGCGCCCTTGGCGTACCAGGCCTGATGTCTGCCTATTTGCAGCACAACGTTGTTATTGCGAATGCACCGGGAACCGGTGTAGCAGATGACAAGTCGATCTATCCTTATGTGGATAAGATGATCAATTTCTACCTTGGTGAACAACCCATTCTGAAGAATGTTCCAACTTACCAATGCCGTGAGGCTAAAGATCTCAGTTATGTATTGGCACATCTTGATGAGCTGGTTGTGAAAGAAGCCCAAGGTTCAGGTGGCTATGGCATGCTGATCGGTCCACAGGCGTCTAGACAGCAGATTGAAACCTTTAGAGAGAAAATCATGGCTGCGCCACATTTATATATTGCCCAACCAACCCTGGATCTGTCCGTCAGCCCAACCTTAACCAATTATGGCATTGCAGAACGTCATATTGATTTGCGTCCATTTGTACTCAGCTCACCTTATCGTACTGAAATCGTACCGGGTGGACTGACACGTGTAGCAATGCAAGCAGGTTCGCTGGTCGTAAATTCCTCCCAAGGCGGTGGCATTAAGGACACCTGGATTGTCGATAATCTCCATTCATAAAAATAGCAAAGAAGGAATTTGTCATGCTTTTACTTAATTCCAATGCGCAACATATTTTTTGGTTGGGTCGCTACTTATCAAGAACGCAGTTTTTATGTGCCCATTTTCCATTTTTAGAAGATGATGCGGCAGTCGCGTATGCGCATGCATTCTGCCTGCCAGCCTTTGATGCCAGTTCGCTAAATGAACTGGTGCTGGATCCGGCTCAACCTTATTCATTCCATCAACAGTTTAAAGTGGCGCGTGACAATATTCAGGAACTACGTGGTGTACTGTCTGCCAAAGCTTATGCAGAACTGAACCGCCTGATTCGTACTGCTGATCAGAATGCCGGTTATATCTGTGATGTCGTGACAGATTGTCAGGATATTCTGGAAGGTGAAGCTCCGGATGTGTTTCTGTTTTTTAGTCTGGGTCAATGTCTGGAAAAGCTTGATCAGGAGCTACGTCTAGGTGAAGATACCATCACTACAATTGCAAAAATTGATTATGTGATTGAATCCTTGGTGGAGATGGGCTGGTCAGATCTGAATGAATGCTGGAACCAGCTACGTGACCATACTGACCTGATCAATTTTTATCAATTCAGTGATTATATTCATCATATGTTTGAGATTAATGTATGAAGTTGATGGTGAATCACCAAACGCATTATAGCTATACCGAAACTGTCACCAGTAGTATTCAGTACATTAAGATGATGCCTTCCAGTAATGTACATCAGCAGGTACATTCCTGGGATGTCAGCGTGCCGGGCAGTCGGGAGCTAAGCCGGGATGCCTTTCATAATTTGTGGATTACCAGTACTCAGCGCACACCCTATCAGTACTTAACCATTATGGCGCAAGGTATAGTCGATTTAAATCCTTTGAATAACGATCAGGGAATGAATGACCAGATCAATCCAAACCTGTTCTTGCAGCCAACTTCAACTACTCAGTGTAATGAGGAGATGAAGGACTTTGTAAAACAGTATGTGCCAGTTCCAACGCGTCTAAATCTGATCGCATTGGCTCAGGCGGTATTGGAGCATGTACCGTATATAACAAATAGTAGCTCGGTACATAGATCCGCCATTGATGCTTTTGAGGCGAAACAGGGTGTCTGTCAGGATCATGCTCATATTTTCATTGCCATGTGCAAATATCTGGGCTTACCGGCACGTTATGTTTCGGGTTATTTGTATGCTCAAAATACTTCTCATCTGGCCAGTCATGCCTGGGCAGAGGTATTTATTGACCAGGCTTGGTATTGCTTTGATGTAAGTAATCAGTTATTTGTACCTAGTGCACATATTTATGTTGCCATTGGGCGCGACTATTGGGACGTCGCGCCGGTACGTGGGGTAAGAGAAAAGGGCGGAGTGGAATCCATGCATTCCATCGTCCAGGTTCTAAGTTGTTAGTAAGGACAAAAAATGACTTATTGTTGTGCGCTTCGTTTGGAGCAGGGGATGGTGTTCATTAGTGACACTCGGACAAATGCAGGTGTGGATCATATATCGGTGTTTCGCAAATTATATACCTTTGGTATTCCGGGTGAGCGCGTCATTGTTATTCAGGCATCAGGAAATCTGGCTACGACACAAGCGGTGATCGGGCATATTAAAAATCAGCTGGAACTGAATCAGGAGCCTAATATTCTCAGCTTGCATACCATGTTTGAAGTCGCGGAACTGGTCGGCCGTACCTTGAAGCATGTGATTGAAAGTGTAACTACAGATACCATGGAGCAAAGCAACTATTATTGCAGCTTATTGGTGGGAGGTCAGATTGCCGGACAAGATATGCAGCTCTATCATATTTATCCGCAAGGCAACTTTATCTGTGCAACCAGTGATACGCCGTATTTCCAGATCGGGGAAAGTAAATATGGCAAGCCGATTCTGGATCGGGCACTCAGCTATGATATGCCACTAGATGAAGCACTGCGATGTTCACTGATTTCCTTCGCTTCGACTTTACGTTCCAATGTTTCCGTAGGGATGCCGTTGGATGTGCTGGTTTATCATAAAGACACATTTGAAATTCCGGTAGGTAAACGCATTCAGGAAGATGATGAATATTTCACCAAAATCAGTAAGCAGTGGTCGGATACTTTAAAGAAAGGTTTGCAGGAATTACCTAAGCCAACTTTAGATTATTTTCAATAAAACTATCTATCTGTTTGATATCACGTTATAGTGGCATGCTAAATTTAAGAAAATTTAAATTACAGAGGTTAGCATGCATCATTTTTGTTATGCCAGTCAGAGTACCTCTGATAAGTCGAATTTGCTCGATGACTTAACGGATATTCTGGCCGAGGCACGAGATTTTAATTATCGTCACGATATTACTGGGGCATTATATTTTGCAGATGGCTATTTTTTTCAATGTCTTGAAGGCAAATTGGAACATCTGAATGTATTATTTGAAAAGCTGAGCAAAGATCCGCGGCATGAGAATATCAAACGTTTTGAAATGCGTCCGCTTGAGCAGATTAATTTTGCCGGCTGGTCGATGAAGTATATTTCACGACGCGATGAAATCCGGGACTTTTGTACGAATATGGGTTTTAATGACTTTACACCACATAGTTTTGAACAAGCTCATGTAGATGCGCTATTAACCCAGCTACAAACTCAAGACCAAGAAGAAACTACAGAAAATTAAATTAAAAAGCCCAATTAATATTGGGCTTTTTAATGCACGGTATTTTAAACCAGTTTTCGGACTGGACGTGCAGACATACGACACAGCAATTCATAGCCGATAGTGCCATTTGCTTCAGCGACATCATCGACCAGGCGGGTTTTACCCCACAGTTCTACTTCAGTGCCAAGCTGCAGATTAAGATCAGTTGCATCTATCGCAATCATATCCATTGCGACACGACCAATCACGCGAGTCTGTTGTCCATTAATTGCAACATAATTCTGTTTCGGGAAGGCACGTGGATAACCATCACCATAGCCAATTGAAACAATGGCCAATGTCATGTCCTGATCTGCGGTGAAAGTCGAACCATAACCGACGTGTTCACCCGCTTTAATATGATTTAGCGCAATGACTTCAGCTGTGAAAGTCATCACTGGTTTTAAATCCAGATCATGAATCGTTTTATCTGCAAATGGGGTCGCGCCGTAGAGCATGATACCTGGACGGACAAAGTCAAAATGCAGTTCAGGATATTTATAAATCGCAGCCGAGTTACAGCATGACCCCATGAGTGGGGCACAGTCATTTTTTACTTCAAGGAACTGCTGGATTTGCTGTTCATTCAATGGGTGATCAGCATCTGCATTGGCAAAATGCATCGCAAGTACACAAGTAAAACCTTCAGCTTTGAGTTGATTGATCACCTGTTTAATCACATCAATTTTAAAGCCCAGACGGTTCATGCCGCTGTTCAGTTTCACCCAGACTTTAAGGCCTTTAGTGATATAAGCATCTTTATGAGCCATTAGCCAGTCAAGCTGCACCTGATGATGCACCACAACTTCGATATTCTGATTGATCACGATTTGCATTTCATCAGCAGAGAAAATACCTTCAATCAGCGTAATCGGTTGCTGATAGCCGAGTTCACGAATTTCCAGTGCTTCCTGAAGGCATGCAACACCGAAGGCATCGCTATCTTTTAAGGCTGCTAAGCAGTCTTTAACTCCATGTCCGTAAGCATTGGCTTTAACCATGCTGACGATTTTAGCGGTTGGGGCAAGTTGTTTGACACGGTTTAAATTATATTGCAGTGCTGTACTGTCAATATAAACTGTTGCTTGGCGCACCCTAGATACTCCTTCGGGATGACAAAATGATGTTGTGTGAAATACACAAAAGAGGGAGAGAAATAACTGTATTGATAAAACAAAATCAGTCATTTCAAAATTGTAAATATTGTAGTCCTATCTGCCACAAATGGACATGCTCATTTATATAATTTCCTCCAAGGTATGCTTAAGCAATAAAAAAAGAGACCATTTGAGTCTCTTTTTTTTTAATCAGGTTTAAGCAGAATATTTATTCTTCATCATCATACTGCGCATAGAACTCAGGAGAGAGGTTACTAAAGCGCGTGTATTGACCTTCAAAAGCCAGACGCACAGTACCAATTGGACCATTACGCTGTTTACCGATAATAATTTCGGCAGTCCCAGCTTCTTTAGATTCCTTGTTATAGACTTCATCACGGTAAATAAACATGATCAAATCGGCATCCTGCTCGATCGCACCAGATTCACGCAAGTCAGACATGACTGGACGTTTGTTTGGACGGTTTTCCAGAGAGCGGTTCAACTGCGATAAGGCAATGACAGGGCACTGCATTTCTTTAGCGAGCGCTTTTAAGCTTCGGGAAATTTCCGAAATCTCGCCGACACGGTTATCACCCATGCCAGGCACTTTCATGAGCTGCAAGTAATCGACCATAATACAGCCGAGCTTACCGCCATGCATTTTGGCAATGCGACGCGCACGTGCACGAACTTCCGTTGGTGGCAGAGCAGAGGAGTCATCGATATACAGGTTCTTTTCCTGCAAATGCACAATGGTGCTGGTGACTTTAGACCATTCATCACTGTCCATTTTACCAGCACGTAAATGACCCTGATGCACACGACCAAAGGATGAAATCAAACGCATCGCGATCGAGTCGGCTGGCATCTCCATCGAGTAAACCAGGGCAGGCAGATTATTGTTAAACAGCACACTTTCCACCAGATTCATGGCAAACGTGGTTTTACCCATCGATGGACGGGCTGCAACAATAATCAGGTCACCGGATTGCATGCCGGAGGTTTTATTGTCGAGTTCGACGAAGCCGGTGGTGAGACCAGTAATCGAACCTTCCATTTGTGAAAGTTCATTCAATTTATCAAAGACATCTGCAACGACGGTATTGATTGCCTTCGGCCCTTGTGCCTTGGCATTATTATTATGTTGCTCGGCAATCGAAAAAATATTGGTTTCTGCCAGATCCAGAATTTCACTGACGCTACGACCTTTGGTGTCATAGGCATTTTGCAGGATTTCAGAACTGACTTTAATCATGCTACGTAAGGTCGAGAATTCCTTGATCTTGTTGGCGTAAGTTTCCAGGTTGTAGAAACTTGATGGCGAGTCAGCCATGAGCTGCATCAGGTATTCTTCACCACCAATGGCATCCAGCAGACTCTGTTTAATTAGCCAGTCATGCACCAATACGGCATCGTAAGGAGAGTTGTCCTTGGACAGCTGATCAATCGCACGGAAGATATATTTATGACGGGTTGCATAAAAATCGTTCTCAGTAAGCACATCACCGACTTGTTCAAAAGATTCGGCAACCGTCATTAAGGCAGCAAGTACAGCTTGTTCAATCGCTAAATTGTGTGGAGGCGTGCGAAACTCCTTGAGCTGAGTATCAGCAACAATTTCTGGTTTAGCGCTGTTGTGCTTAGTGCTGGCATTCGCCTGTGACATATAAAGCCCTGAATTTTAATACAATGGTTTAAATATTCTCGGAGATGGATAGCAACTATCAACTACGAAGTGAAATAATACGCGTTCCGTTAAAAAATGCGAAGTGTATTTTTAAAATTACGCGAATAATAAAATGAAAGTGAGATATGCCATATCTTCGAATTATTTTAGATAAAAAAAGAGCATGCCAAAGCATGCTCTTTTTCTTGGTGAGAAATTACTCAGCTACGATAGTAACTAGAACTTCTGCAACAACATCATGGTGCAATTGGATTGCGATGTTGAATTCACCAGTGTTACGAAGTGCGCCATTTGGAAGACGTACTTCTGCACGGTCAACTGTAAGACCAGCATTTGTCAACGCGTCAGCGATGTCACGAGTACCGATAGAACCGAACAGTTTACCTTCATCACCAGCTTTCGCAGTGATTACGATATTTACTTCGTTCAATTGGTCAGCACGTGCTTGAGCAGCAGCTAAAATATCAGCTTCAGCTTTCTCAAGTTCAGCACGACGAGCTTCAAAAGCCGCAGTGTTTGACTCAGTAGCAGCAACTGCCATACCTTGTGGGATCAAGAAGTTACGGCCGTAACCAGCTTTAACTGAAACTTTATCACCAAGTTTACCAAGGTTTTTAATGCGTTGTAATAAGATAATATCCACAGCTCAACCTCACTTATGATTGTCAGTGTAAGGGATCAAAGACAAGTAGCGAGCTTGTTTGATAGCAAGCGCTAATTGACGTTGGTAACGAGCTTTAGTACCTGTAATACGGCTAGGAACAATCTTGCCGTTTTCAGTGATGTACTGTTTTAAAGTGTCGATATCTTTGTAGTCGATGTACGTAACGTTCTCAGCTGTAAAGCGGCAGAACTTGCGACGACGGTAAAAACGTGCCATGTTAGGTTCTCCTTATGCTTCAGCAGAGTCTTGAGCGTGTTGTGCTTCTTCACGTTGAGCTTTACGCGCACGTTTTTCTTCAGCACTCTTAGCCAATAGTGACTCTTCAGTGATAGCGTTTTCACGACGGATGATAAGGCTACGAATGATTGCGTCGTTATAACGGAATAATTCTTCAAGCTCATCAAGAGTAGTTTGACCACACTCAACATTCATAAGAATGTAGTGAGCTTTGTGGATCTTGTTGATTGGGTAAGCCAATTGACGACGGCCCCAGTCTTCAAGACGGTGGATTTGACCTTCAGCTTCTTTGATGTGAGTTAGGTAACGTTCTACCATACCCACAACTTGATCGCTTTGGTCTGGATGTACCAATAGTACGATTTCGTAGTGACGCATTGTCAGCTCCTTACGGTTTAAACAGCCCCAATTTTTAAGTCAATTGAAGCAAGGAGTCACAACCAAGGTTGTGTCGCAATATTTGCGAAGCGTGAAGTTTAGTGGGTTTTGGGGAGAAATACAACCAGATTGGCAAGAATTACATAATTAAACAGCAGTTTTGTACGGGCTGGAATGAGTAGCACAGAAAAGAGAAGAGAAAATTGACTGAGATTAATTAATTGGTGATTTAATGATGGTTGGTAATGAGATAATTCTAATCTAGCCATAATGAGTATCTTTTTATTCAAGTAGAATTCTTATTTTATGCGTTAAATGCACTTTAGAAAGATTGAAGTGTATTTTTGCAGTTGGTTTCAGAAAGACAGGGTTTATAAAGATAAGAGCAGAAGTATTTAAAAAAGAGTCGGGGAAATAACAGGCTCAAATAAAAAAAGATAGAGTAAAACTCTATCTTTTTAAAAAATGATATAAGGCATCTTTGGAGCAGTCGATGTAAAGCAGAACAGAATACTGATCACAGTAATCAGCTTCACAGAATACATAAAATACTGCTTGGCCCACGCCTCATCATCTTTAGCCTTAAAGCCCTGAATACTTAAATAAATCCAGTACAGGGTTAAGATGTTCAACACCGCCATATAGAGCCAGTTGGCATAGCCAAAGAAAAACAGGCCATTCATGACAACACCAAACAGAATCACATAAATCAGCGATTCGACCTTGGTGCGGTGAATTGAACGTGCTACAGGTAGAATAGGAATACCTGCATTTTTGTAATCTTGAAAACGGTAAACTGCAATTCCCCACGAGTGAGGCATTTGCCAGAAGGCATACCCAACGAAGATCAGCAGGGCACCTAAGTCAAACTGATTTGCAACAGCAGTATAACCAATCACAGGCGGAGCTGCGCCAGAAATACTGCCTACCAGTGTCTGGTGAATAGTTGTTCGTTTTGTCCATAAGCTGTAAAAACCAACGTATACGACAAAACCAATAACTGCGAATAAGAAAGCGTATGCATTTACCCAAAACCAGAGAACACTAAAACCGACCAGGCCTAATACAAAAGCAAAGGCAAGTGCGACAGGTTCAGAAATGGTTTTTTTAACAAGAGCACGATTTTGTGTGCGCTGCATTTTCTGGTCGATGTCCTGGTCAATTACATTATTGACCACACATCCTGATGCTACAACAAATGTAGTACCAAAAAGAGTAAGGAGCAGGAGAAGGAAATCTACAGAACCTTGAGCGGCTACAAAGTAGCCGCCCAAAGTGGTAACAAAGTTACCAAAGAGAATTCCTGGCTTAGTCAGGAATAAATACTTTTTCAGCATGACAACCAGTTTAGATCATCATGTTGTAGTGAAGGTAGTTCATGATCCATACAGAACCTACTAAAAGAATAGCAATGGTTAAGATGGTATA
The DNA here is from genome assembly GCF_002918965.1 of Acinetobacter sp. ACNIH3. NCBI lineage: Bacteria > Pseudomonadati > Pseudomonadota > Gammaproteobacteria > Moraxellales > Moraxellaceae > Acinetobacter > Acinetobacter sp. ACNIH3. The sequence continues at coordinate 102,435 of NZ_PQLP01000005.1, forward strand.
CACAAATGCAATTACGTTCCAGCGTTGCTCTGAAGAAGAGTTCATGTGCAGGAAGTAAATCAGCTGTACAAGAATCTGAGCAACCGCAGTGATCGCGATGACAGTAATCAAGATACCACGGCCAAAACCGCCCGCCATAACCATACCGAATGGAACTACAGTAAGGATAACAGACAGGATGAAGCCGATAGTGTATTGCTTCACGTTACCGTGTGATTCGCCAGCAGCGTTATGATCATGACTCATTACAGAACTCCCATCAAGTAAACTACGCTGAATACACAGATCCATACGATGTCAAGGAAGTGCCAGAACAAGCTTAGGCAAGCTAGACGACGCGTGTTTGCAAGAGTCAAACCATATTTCTTGATTTGAATCATAAGCACGATCATCCAGACCAGACCAGAAGTTACGTGAATACCGTGCGTACCTACCAAAGTAAAGAACGCAGATAAGAACGCACTTGTGCTTGGACCGTGACCCGCATGAACTAAGTGATTGAACTCATATAGTTCCATGCCGATGAAGATAGCACCGAATACCCAAGTAATCGCTAACCAAGTCAGTACTTTTGCAACGTCTTTTTTGTATGCAGCAAGAACTGCAAAACCAAAGGTTACAGAAGAGATCAGAAGGGCGAAGGTTTCAGTAAGAACGAAACCTAAAGAATCGCCAAACAGATCTTTCGCACTTGGAGTGCCCACAGGAATGTGGCTACTCAAAACAGCGAATGCAATGAAGAGTGTACCGAAAAGGACAAGGTCACTCATCAAGTAAGTCCAGAAACCAAAGACAGTGATGTCAGTATCATCGTGATGATGATGCTCATCGTGTCCGTGGTTATCGTGATGAAGTACTTCAGCCATTGTCTTAGTCCTTCTTCAAGTGTTTTTCAAGGATCGCATAGCGTTCACTTTCGATACGCTCAACTTCAGCAGCTGGAACATAGTAATCCACTTTCTTGGTGAAAGAAGAAACGATGAAGCTGATGATAGATGCAACGAAAGTAACAACTACTAACCACCAGATGTGCCAGATTAACGCGAAGCCCATAACAGTGATGAACATGGCGATAACGAAACCAGCAGCACGGTTAGTCGGCATATGGATGTCTTCGTACTTGGTTGGTTTTGCGTATGCAACGCCATTCTCTTTGTCAGTCCAGAAAGTATCAATACCATTGATCTTTGGAAGATAAGCAAAGTTATAGAATGGAGATGGAGACGAAGTAGCCCACTCAAGTGTACGACCATCCCAGATATCGCCTGTATAGTCCATATTTTGTTCGCGTTGCAAGAAACCAACAACGATCTGCATAATGAAGCAGGCAATACCTAGTGCAATAAGAATCGCACCGAACATCGCGATATTTACATATGGGTCCCATTCTGGGTTGTCAAATGTATTCAGACGACGAGTCATACCCATGAAACCAAGGATATAAAGTGGCATGAATGCAAAGTAGAAACCGAAGAACCAGAACCAGAATGCTGCTTTACCCCAAGTTTCATTCAGCTTCCAACCAAACATTTTTGGCCAGTAGTAAATGATACCTGCGAACATTGCGAATACTACACCGCCAATAATTACGTTATGGAAGTGAGCGATCAGGAATAAAGAGTTATGTACCAGGAAGTCGGCTGGTGGAACTGCCATCAATACACCTGTTAAACCACCGATACCGAAAGTCACAAGGAAGCCAAGTGTCCATAGCATTGGAGTGGTGTAAGTGATGCGGCCCTTGTACATGGTGAACAACCAAGAGAAGATTTTTACACCAGTCGGGATCGCAATAATCATGGTCATGATACCGAAGAACGCGTTAACGTTGGCACCAGCACCCATTGTAAAGAAGTGGTGAACCCAAACAACCAGTGAAAGAACACCAATTGCTACAGTTGCGTACACCATAGATTTGTAGCCGAACAATGCTTTGCGTGAGAACACTGAAGTTACTTCTGAGTAAATACCAAATGCTGGTAATACCAAGATATAAACTTCTGGGTGACCCCAAGTCCAAATCAAGTTCACGTACAACATTGGGCTACCACCCATGTCATTTGTGAAGAAGTGGAAACCGAAGTAACGGTCAAGAGACAGCATTGCAAGTGTTGCAGTTAACACTGGGAAGGTTGCAACGATTAACACAACTGTTACAAGCGAAGTCCAAGTGAAAATCGGCATATCCATCATCTTCATGCCAGGCGCACGCATTTTGATGATGGTAACAAAGAAGTTAACACCAGTAAGAAGCGTACCTAGACCTGAAACCTGAAGTGCCCAGATGTAGTAGTCAACACCAACACCTGGAGAATATTCAATGCCTGATAGTGGAGGGTATGCCATCCAACCAGTTGCAGCGAACTCACCAAGAGCCAGAGATACCATCATCAGACCCGCAGCACCAGCAAAAAGCCAGAAGCTCAGAGAGTTTAATAATGGGAAAGCAACGTCACGCGCACCGATTTGAAGCGGTACAGCTACGTTCATTAAGCCAACTACCAGACCCATTGCTACGAAGAAGATCATGATCACGCCGTGCGCGGTAAAGATCTGGTCATAGTGTTCTGGGTGCAAGTAACCTTCACCACCACCTTTTGCAAGGAACTGCTGAAGACGCATCATGATCGCATCGGCGAAACCACGCACAAGCATGATAATCGACACGAAGATATACATGATACCGATTTTTTTATGGTCTACAGATGTGAACCATTCGTTCCACAGGTAGCCCCATTTTTTGAAGTAGGTGATACCAGCAACAACTGCGATACCGCCTAAGATCATCATTGCAACAGTAACCAATACGATTGGATCGTAAGGAATTGCATCTGGACCTAACTTACCTAATAAGTTCATGTCTTATTCCCCTTGAGAAGCAGTCGCATGTGCATCAGCTACATGTGCTTCAGAAGCAGCAGCTTCTTCGTGCGCAACACCGTGCTCTGCAGCAGGAGCTGAGTGGTCAGCACCATGGTAGTTGCTCATGTAGTGATTAATCACAGATTCAAACAAACCTTGCTCTACAGAAGAGTAATAAGTCACTGGATGTGGCTTAGTTGGGTAAGGCTTCATAGCTTCAGCAGCAGCCTTCTCTTCAGGAGTATTTGCTTTTGCGATCAGCGCTTCAATCTGGTGTTTACCACGGTTGCCGTCACGCAGAGATGCGAATTCAGCCTGGTCTAGAACAGTTTTTTGAACTGCTTCTGGATTTGCTGAAGTACCGTTACCTGCTTGAACAGCAGAAACCCATTCAGCAAACTGAGCATCAGTCACAGAGTGAGCGCGAAAGCGCATTTGTGAGAAGCCATAACCAGAATAGTTAGAAGAGAAACCGCGGTAGCCTTCAGCTGGGCTAGTTTCATCTGCCAACAGGTTCAGGTGAGTTTGCATACCCGCCATTGCATAGATCTGACCACCTAACGCAGGGATGAAGAATGAGTTCATCGTGAAGTTAGAAGTGATACGAAGGCTAACCGGAGTTTTCTCAGGGAAGCGGATTTCGTTAACAGTCGCAATGCCTTGCTCTGGGTAGATGAAGACCCATTTGAACTGTTCAGCAATAACTTGAACGGTCAATGGTGCCTTGTCAGCCTCAAGCGGACGGTACGGGTCGTACTTGTGGGAACCCCACCAAGTTAACCAGGCAAGAATAGCAATAATAATAACTGGGATACCCCAAACTACAATTTCAATTGCAGTAGAGTGTGCCCAAGTAGGTTTATAGTCTGCGTCTTTATTCGATGCGCGATATTTCCAACCGAACCATAATGCCATGATTGCTGATGGAATAACCACCAGAAGCATTAAGTAAATCGCAGTCATCATCAGGCTACTTTGGCCTGCTGCAACTGGACCTTTAGAGTTCAGAAGTACTAAATCACCACCACACCCTGTTAAAAGTGCGGACATCGCAGATAAAGACAATACAGCTAAAATCGTTTGTCTCATTTTACAACCTCGGTGAAGAGTCCCATTCCCTAAATTAATATGGGATAGCGATTAAAGTGTCGCATGATTAAAAAGATTCATTTGTTAACAAAAAATCTTCCTAATCATGAGACACCGCTACGTTGTAGGGCATTATGCCTGATTACAACAAACTAAGCTATATATAAAGAGGCTTTAAATGACTGTAATAAAAACCGATTTTACTGCTCGGGATTATCGAATATTTATAGTAATTTTATTTTAATTTCAAAGTTATGAGCGAAAAAAGGGATGCAGAGCATCCCTTTAAAGAGAACTTAATTTGATTGCTTGATCACCTTGGTTTTCGCCAGTTTATCGTGCAAAGTCTGACGGTTTTTGCCCAAACCGAAAATCCAGTCCACAAGCGAGAACAATGGAATAAAATAAATTGTAGGCAAAATGAACACGATACTGCGCAAAGTAAAGGCACGCATGAGTGAGGTTTGAGTACCAGTTTCAGCATCTACAATCTTAATTTTAGTCAGTTTTTTACCAATGCTTTGACCAGATTTTGCAATCAGGTAACCTTGGATAACCAGCATGATCAGCAGATATAAACCTGCTGCTGTCCAAGCCTGAGTAGAGAACATATCCAGCATTTGAGACTGCAATTCCAGCACGCGGTTCTGATCTGCACTGCCACCCATAGCCTGCGTCATGATCTGCTCATTTAGCTGGGTAAAACGCAGTTTTTCTTCAGCTGTGAAGAAGGCAGTCAAAATGAAAGTTGCTGGAATCCAGAGCAGCAGGTCGACGAACTTGGCAAAAATACGTGCAGGAATACTCGCCAGTTCAGATGTATTCGCTTTTGGTGCAGGACGTGCATAAGTATTGGTTTGTGCTGCAGGCTGCTCAAATGGTGCTGCTGGCTCGGCAACTGGTGCAGGTGGAATATAACCTTCAGGTTCATAAACGAATTTACCCTGCGTGAGCTCACCCAAAGCTTTCCATTCGGTCATGCCTTGGTGCCAGGCCAAATCAGTCAATAATACTTGCTGGCTTGCAAGCATCTGATTTAGCTGTTCAAGCGTATATGGTCCAGCTTGTTGATTGTTTCGTGCCAGGTAAATCTGCATAAAGACTGAATCTCAAAATGTACGTTGAAAAGGTTTAGCTTCGATTTTATTGAATTATAGCCATAACACAAACAAAATCTTAAGCTAAACATGCGCATATGTCGGACATTTTTAGGTGAAGTACAACCAAAACAACACAAAAGAAAACGAATTTGATTTAGGAAACTAAAAAAATCCAAATTTTTAGCCATCTACAAAAAATAAAGTATCCAAGATTGATGGTTTAAAAACTGTAATTTTAATGTAATGACGAAGAATTTTCTGCTGATAAATATCAAAGGGATGATTAGTTAAATCTAATATCTTAAATTCATGTAAAATTTATTACTGAAATAAAAAAGACCCTCATTTGAGGGTCTTTTTTATTTACTGAATTTCAGCTTATTTAGCTTCTTGATCAGCAAGGAAGAACCAGGTATCCAATACTGAGTCCGGGTTTAGAGATACAGATTCAATACCTTGTTCCATTAACCATTTTGCAAGATCTGGGTGATCTGAAGGACCTTGACCACAGATACCTACATATTTACCTGCTTTACGGCAAGCCTGGATCGCCATAGAAAGAAGGACTTTTACAGCAGCGTCACGTTCATCGAACAGGTGAGATACGATACCAGAATCACGGTCTAGACCTAGTGTTAACTGAGTCAAGTCGTTAGAACCGATAGAGAAGCCATCGAAGTGTTCAAGGAACTGATCAGCTAACAGCGCGTTAGTTGGCAATTCACACATCATGATAACTTTTAGACCATTTTCACCACGTTTCAGGCCATTTAATGCCAGTAGCTCAATGACACGTTTCGCTTCGTTTACAGTACGTACGAAAGGAATCATGATTTGTACGTTGGTCAAACCCATTTCGTCACGAACTTTTTTCAGTGCACGGCATTCAAGTTCGAAGCAGTCACGGAAGTTGTCAGAAACGTAGCGGCTTGCACCACGGAAGCCCAGCATCGGGTTTTCTTCTTCTGGTTCATACAACTTGCCACCGATCAGGTTCGCATATTCGTTTGACTTGAAGTCAGACATACGTACGATCACTGGCTTGTCAGCGAATGCAGCAGCAAGGGTAGAAATACCTTCAACCAGTTTTTCCACATAGAACTCGATTGGAGATGCATAACCCGCAGTACGCGCCATCACAGCAGCACGCGTTTCACGAGGTAGACTGTCAATGTTCAGCAATGCTTTAGGATGTACACCGATCATGCGGTTAATGATGAACTCAAGACGAGCAAGACCAATACCTTCGTTCGGAATTTGTGCGAAGTCAAATGCACGATCCGGGTTACCTACGTTCATCATGACTTTGAATGGAAGTTCAGGCATAGATTCGATCGAGTTCGTTTGAACTTCAAAATCAAGCGCGCCTTCGTAGATGAAACCAGTATCACCTTCAGCACAAGATACAGTCACTTCCTGACCGTCTACCAGTACTTCAGTTGCATTACCACAACCAACGATTGCTGGAACACCCAGTTCACGTGCAATGATTGCAGCGTGACAAGTACGACCACCACGGTTGGTCACAATTGCAGCAGCACGTTTCATCACCGGTTCCCAGTCCGGGTCAGTCATGTCAGATACAAGTACGTCACCGTCTTGTACTTTGTCCATTTCTTTGATCGACGTTACGATGCGGACTTTACCAGAACCGATACGTTGACCGATTGAACGGCCTTCACATACTACCGTACCTTTCTGTTTCAACAGGTAACGTTCCATCGTACCAACGTTTTCACGGCTTTTTACAGTTTCAGGACGCGCCTGAACGATGTACAGTTTGCCGTCATCACCGTCTTTTGCCCACTCGATGTCCATTGGCGCACCGTAGTGTTTTTCAATGATCAGTGCTTGTTTAGCTAGTTCTTGAAGTTCCTGGTCATTTAAAGCGAACTGTTGACGTTCAGCTTTTTCAACATCTACCACAACTACTGATTTACCAGCAGCGCCTTCTTCACCATAAATCATTTTCTGGTGTTTAGAACCCAGATTACGACGAAGGATCGCGTGCTTACCAGCAATTAGAAGTGGTTTAGAGATATAGAACTCGTCAGGGTTAACTGCGCCCTGTACAACCATTTCACCCAGACCGTAAGAAGCGGTGATGAATACTGCATCACGGAAGCCTGATTCAGTATCCAGTGTGAACATTACACCAGCTGCGCCAGTTTCAGAGCGAACCATACGTTGTACGCCAGCAGAAAGGGCAACCACGTCATGGGCAAAGTTTTGGTGTACACGGTAAGAGATTGCGCGGTCATTGTATAAAGATGCGAAAACTTCTTTGATCGCGATCAATACATTGTCGATGCCACGGATGTTCAAGAAAGTTTCTTGCTGACCAGCAAAAGACGCGTCTGGTAAGTCTTCTGCAGTTGCAGATGAACGAACGGCAACCGCGATGTCAGGGTTGCCGTTAGAAAGTGCGTCAAATGCTGCACGAACTTCTTGTTCTAATGCTGCAGTAAGCGGAGTCTCTACAATCCATTGGCGAATTTTAGCGCCAGTTTCAGCAAGAGCGTTTACATCATCAACGTTTAGGCTAGCAAGCTCTGCATTGATTTTAGCGTTTAGGCCGCTTTGCTCGAGAAATTCACGATATGCACCAGCAGTTGTTGCAAAACCACCTGGTACAGATACACCAGCGTTTGCTAGGTGGCTGATCATTTCGCCCAAAGATGAGTTTTTCCCACCAACAAGCTCAACATCGTGTTTCCCTAATTTTTCCAGACCAATTACGCGCGCTTCCAAAGTTGTTACTCCACTTTTGCAGTATTAATCATTATCTTGGCATGAGAGTATAGCAAATCACCTAGGTGGATGATTTTACTAAGCGACAGTCATGTAAGATCGGTTTACTATAAAGATTATATAGTACGAAGACAAATGTTTGAGGAGAATTTTAATGTCGGAAGGTAAACAGATAAAGCGTAGTGTTTTCTTCATTTCTGATGGTACTGCGATCACCGCAGAGACGCTGGGACACTCACTTTTGGCACAGTTCCCTCATGTCGATTTTGATATACATATCATTCCCTATATAAGCTCTGAAGAAGCTGCGACCAATGTCGTAGCCGAGATCAATGCACGTGCCCACGAGGAAGGACAGAAACCACTGGTTTTTGATACTTTGGTGGACCCATATGTGCGTGATATTATTAATACGGCTAATGCAGTAAATCTTGATGTATTTGAAGGGCTTATTAGTAAACTATCCGAAGAGCTAGGTACAGATCCAACGACGCTGGTAGGACAAACTCATGCGGTAACCGACTCTGCTTCCTATAAAGCGCGTATTGATGCTGTACATTTTGCTCTGGATAATGATGATGGCGCGCGTACTCGTCATTATGACAAGGCCGATCTGATCCTGATTGGGGTATCACGTTCTGGTAAAACACCGACTTCGATTTATCTTTCTCTACAGTTTGGAATTCGTGTTGCAAACTACCCACTGACTGAAGAAGATCTGGATGATAACCGTCTGCCAGCTGTGCTGCGCCCGCATAAAAACAAGCTTTTCGGCCTTATGATTGATGCTGATCGCCTTGTGGCAATCCGTACTGAACGTAAGGCAAATAGCCGTTATGCCAGCTTTAGTCAGTGCCAGATGGAACTGCGTGCGATTGAAGGAATTTACATTTCTGAAGGCATTAAATATCTGAATGTGTCCGAGATGTCGATTGAAGAAATCTCGACACGTGTACTGCAAATGACTGGTTTAAAACGTCGTATTGGATAAAGTCCTAGTTCATGGAGTCAAAGCTGGTTTTTGACTCCATTGGTTATCAAAATTTATATATTAAAATAATTAATGATAGGAATTAACGATGATAAGATAGTTGATATCAATCAGTACTATTTCGCTACGAAATACCTCATAGGAAAAAATAAACGTATTTAGATGCTAAAATTGTATAAAAATCGATCAATAAAATTTAGGGCTTTATTCTTTTTTAGTATTTTTTATGGAATATATATCAAAAAAAAATAAATAGATTTTTATTTAAAGGTTTGAATAATGACCTCAACCGGATAATTTTCACCATGTATGCAATGAATTGCATGATCAGAAATTTTCAAAATTGGCCAGGTAATAAGCTGGCAGTTTTCACGTTGCAGGGCGATATAGAAGCTATCTGACTTAAAGTAATGACGATTAGAGGCTGCCAGATTAGGCATGAGCTGGCGTCTTAGCCAGGGATTTTTGACCTGTTGTTCTAAAAAGCGTAAAGACAATAACCCTTTAATCCGGTTACTAATGAGATTTTTATTTTTGCTGATCAGTGGATGATTCAATACGCGTTGAAGCGTGCGGCTGGTACTCGGCATCACAAATTGCGGTTCAATCTGAAAGACTTTAACAGATGCCGCTTGCTGGCAAATACGGTCAAGATGACTCACACTAAACTGATCAAGCCCAATTACTGCCACATTTAGATCCTGAAAATCCATATCCTTAAGGGCGGCAGAGTCGACTTTAGTCCCATTAAAGCTTTTAAAGTGTTCAGGGTTGTTTTGAAAAATACCGGCACCTGTATCCTGCTTAACGCCCATATTGATATCCTGTAATTATTTAATTTTTATTCTGTTGTGATAGATATAGACAATATCGGCAAGGGCGTAAAGTCACTTTCATGGAATCTCGAGTCATCAATAATTCGACATTTTAAAATCCACTTCAGTTATGGATTTTCGGAATTATATTGACGTAATTTTTCTTGAGCTTTTTAAAGGTTGTGTTCATACAGTTTAATACCGTAAGTGATGGCATCAATAATTAAAGTGTCCAACTTGCTGCAACAAAGGTTGCAGTCGGTTTATTAATATAATGGTTGATGTTTTTATCCTGCACGTATAATTGTTAGTTTTTTATTTGAATGCAGATTGAATTTAATAAATCAATGGATTACCTCCTAAAAAAACAAACCGCTGACTATCAGCGGTTTATTAAAAGGCATTTATGAAAGGGAAATTTTATAAGCCCTGCTTAGCCTGCATTAACAAATCGAAGTTATATAGACGTTTGTCAGTGTCATAGATGTCACAAGTAAAAATAAACTCATCTACATCATATTTGGCTAAAAGTGCTTCCAGTCCTGCCTTGACTGTTTCCTTGGAACCGACCTGAGCCATGGCAAAGAAATTATCAACGGACATTTTTTCAGGTGGTGACCAGAGTCCTTCCATTGAATCAATAGGTGCTTTCAGTTTCAGGCTTTGGCCACGAATCAGGGAAAGTACACGCTGATAGGCGCTGGTTGCCAGATATTGAGCTTCTTCATCCGTATCTGCGACACAGGTCGGTACGCCCATAGAAACATAAGGACGATCCAGGTATTCAGACGGTTCAAAGTTTTCACGATATAACTGAATAGCCTGGCCCAGCATACGTGGGGCAAAATGCGAAGCAAAGGAATACGGCAGGCCAAGTTTCGCTGCCAACTGAGCACTAAACAGGCTAGAACCAAGCAGCCAAACCGGAACATGAGTACTTTGACCCGGAGTAGCTACAATGCGTTGGCCCGGAATCGGATCTTTAAAGTACTGCAAAATTTCTAGTACATCTTGAGGGAACTGGTCTTCAGTTTCCTGATGACCGCGACGCAAAGCACGCATAGTCATCTGATCGGTGCCGGGTGCACGTCCCAGACCAAGTTCAACGCGCTCAGGATATAAAGTCGCTAAAGTACCAAACTGCTCAGCTACGACTAAAGGTGCATGATTCGGCAACATGATGCCACCTGAGCCTAAAGTTAAGGTTTTAGTATTTGCCAGTAAATAGCCAAGCAGGACAGCAGTTGCTGAACTGGCAATACCATCCATATTATGATGCTCGGCTAACCACATGCGGCGGTAACCCAGCTTTTCTGCAGTTTGTGCCAGTTCCAGAGCATGTTGCAGGGAGAATTGAATGGTTTTATCGTCACGAACAGGAACCAGTTCAAGAATGGAGAACTGAGTATCGTTAAGCGTACGCATAATATTACTCTTTATTTGACATGACTAAGAGCATACGATGTTCAACCGGATTTTTATATCGAAAAAAAACGATATAAGTGTAAACGAAATGTATAGGCAAAAAAATAAGCATCCGAAGATGCTTAAAAGAGGGAAGGTTGTAAAAGAGATTAAGCTTTGTATTGAACGCTTAACGACGGCCACGGTTGTTATACCGATAGTCGTTATAACGGTAATTACGTGAGGAATTATAACGGCGGTCATAGCGGTCATCATAACGACGGTCTTCACTTACTTTCTTGCCAAGAGCAGAACCACCCGCAGAACCCAATGCTGCACCAATCAGGCCACCATTGTTACCACCCATATTTTTACCTACGGCATAACCTGCACCGCCACCCAGAGCGCCACCGATAATGGCACCGTTGCGGTCACGTTTATTCGCTGAAATGGCTGCACCTGCACCACCACCGATTGCAGAACCGATTGTTGCACCAGTTGTGCCACCAACTCTATTACCTACTGCAGCACCAACTACGCCACCAAGTGCAGAAGCAAGAGCAGTATTCGTTGTATTACCCGCATTCGCTGCTGTCATACCCATGCCCATAGCTGAGGTAGCAACAACCGCGATCATTAGAGATTTGTAGTTCATGAGTACACCTTTTATATATATGGCTGTATTTGTCTATGAGTTAAATTTAATCTAGCAAGAGCGAAATAGCATGGAGAGTCTGTAGACGAAATGTGTTTTTTCTCTCCTTAATTTATTCATAATTACTAAACAATATTTTTCAAGTATTACAATTAGTTAGACTCATTTAGAAGCAATTAAAAAAGCACCCGAAGGTGCTTTTTACGTCAAATGTAAGATGCGATTGAGAGACTATAAGTACTGAATTAACGGTAGCGCTTTTTCCAGTGTTTCGCACGTTTTTCAGCTCGACGGTCTGCTGTTTTGTCTTTGGCAATTTTATTACCTAAAGCTGCACCACCTGCTGCACCTAACGCAGAACCGATGTAACCACCGTTAGAGCCACCCATGCTTTTACCTACAGTATAACCTGCACCGCCACCTAAAGCGCCACCAATGGCAGATTCAGTACGGTTCTTCTTGTTACTTGCTACAGCTGCACCACCAGCACCGCCAAGTGCTGCACCAATTGTTGCACCTGTGTTGCCCCCCATGTTTTTACCCAAAGCTGTACCAGCCACACTACCTAATGCACTTGCAGCAGCAACACGAGCAGTGCTGTCGGCATGAGCATTAACGGTCATCATTGACCCTGCGGCTAAAGCGGTACTTAATAAAACTGCGCTCAGTTTCATGCTGGAACTCCATATCCGTGATCGGATTATATTGTGTTTCGATGGCAGAAAATGTAACAAAAAATCGTCATTACATTGTGAAGAAAGATCTCCATATTTAGATGCTTTATTTGCGAGTTTGTAAAATAAGTAAAGAATGCGGATTAAATTGATTAAAAAAGAGGCATTAGCATTAATTTGGATCTTAAGAGAGATGCTTATCTGGATGCTTTAGCCGCAGAAAGCTTGTACTGAATAAAGATGTTCTTTATGCCTGAGAATCGTTAAACTAGGCGCAATTTTTGATTTCGCTGTGCTAAGACCTTTATTTAGCTATAGCCTTTGTTTGAGATACTTTAAAAAATGAAAGAATCGTTACGTTTACGATTAGACCAGCTCTCCGACCGTCACGAAGAACTCACTGCCTTATTGGCAGATGCCGAAGTCATTTCAGATAATAAACGCTTTCGCCAGCTTTCCCGCGAGCACAATGATCTGACCGAAATTACTGAAGTATGGACCAAGTATAAACAGGCTGAAGAAGATATCGAGACTGCTCAAGCCATGCTGAGCGATCCTGACTTTAAAGAAATGGCTCAGGAAGAGATCAAGGAAAATAAAGCCCTGATCGAACAGCTGGAAGCGGATCTGAACATTTTGATGATTCCGAAAGATCCGAATGATGCGAACTCGGCTTATCTGGAAATCCGTGCCGGAACCGGTGGTGACGAAGCAGCGATCTTCTCGGGTGACTTGTTCCGTATGTATAGTAAATATGCAGAGAGTCAGGGCTGGCGTATCGAAATCCTGTCTGAAAATGAAGGTGAACACGGCGGTTATAAAGAAGTGATCTGCCTGGTCAATGGTGAAGGCGTCTATGGTCGTCTGAAATTCGAAAGTGGCGCACACCGTGTACAACGTGTCCCAGCAACAGAATCCCAAGGCCGTGTACATACTTCAGCATGTACAGTCGCGATTCTTCCTGAGGTTGATGTGGATACTTCAGTCGACATTAACCCGGCGGACTTGCGTATTGATACTTATCGTGCATCAGGTGCCGGTGGTCAGCACATTAACAAAACCGACTCTGCGGTACGTATTACCCACATTCCAACGGGGACTGTGGTGGAATGTCAGGATGAGCGTTCACAGCATAAGAACAAGGCTAAAGCGATGGCGCTTCTGGTGTCACGTCTGGAAAATGCCAAACGTGCAGCTGCAGACGCGGCAACTTCTGAAATGCGTCGTGACCTGGTGGGTTCGGGTGACCGTTCAGAACGTATCCGGACTTATAACTATCCACAAGGCCGTATGACCGATCACCGTATTAACTTGACTTTATACAAGCTGGATGCCGTGATGGAAGGTGATTTGACTGAATTGCTCGATAGTCTGCACCGTGAATATCAGGCGGATCAGCTTGCCATGCTCGCACAGCAGAATGGTGGATAATGAATATTTTACAAGCGCTGGCTTTACGTGGTGAACCAGAAAGCTATGAGCGTCAGGAAAATGCCTGGTTGCTGGAACATATTACCAAGATTGATTCTTTTGATCTGGTGATGAAAAAGGATCAGGAACTGACGCCTGAACAGGAACAGGCTTATGTTGATGCTCTGGCGCGTATTGCTGCAGGTGAGCCATTGGCTTATGTGACTGGTTCACAACCATTCTGGACACTGGATCTGAAAGTCACCAAAGACACTTTGGTGCCACGTCCCGATACAGAAGTACTGGTTGAAACTGTACTTAAGCTGGACTTGCCTGAAGATGCCCGTGTGGTAGATTTGGGGACAGGTACTGGCGCGATTGCCTTATCCTTGGCTTCGGAACGTCCAGCGTGGTCTGTGACTGCAACTGATATTTATGAACCGACTTTAGAGGTGGCCAAGTTCAATGCTGAACAGCACGACTTATCGCAGGTACAGTTTGTATTGGGTTCATGGTTCAAGCCATTGGGTCGTCAGTTCTTTGATGTGATTGTTTCTAATCCACCGTATATTGATGTAGCCGATGAGCATATGCAGAATCTGGCGACTGAACCAAAACGTGCTTTAGTAGCAGACAATAACGGTTTGGCTGATTTAGAACAGATCATTGCTCAAGGCAAAAAACACCTGACCGTGAATGGTTGGATAGTACTTGAACATGGTTATGATCAGGGGGATGCAGTTCGTCATCTATTTACCCAAGCAGGTTATAAGCAGGTGCGTACTGTTAAAGATTATGGCGGTAATGACCGAGTGACCTTGGCTCAGTGGCCACATTGATTTTCCAAATTTTGTTTTTAATAAAAAAAGCGACCTTCAAGGTCGCTTTTTTAGTTTCAGGATTTTTTGATGACATCGCGCCAGCGCAGCAGACGATGTTCAAACAACTTCATAATACTGTCAGTAATCTTACCCAACACTGCCAGTAGAATAATGGCAATAATTACAATATCCGGTCGAGAGGTCTCCCGGCCATCACTGAGTAAATAGCCAATTCCTTGAGTCGCTGCAATCAGTTCTGCTGCAATCATAAACATCCAGGACAAGCTTAAGCTGTTTCTTAAACCTGTGAGAATTCCCGGCGATGCCGCAGGTAACACAATCTGCTGAATCTGTTGCCAATATTTTAGCCGGTAGACTCTGGCCACTTCAATCAGCTTGCGATCCACGCCCTGAATTGCAGCAACGGTATTGGTATAAGTAGGGAAGAAGGCACCAATTGCAATCAAGGTAATCTTGGAACCTTCATCAATGCCTAACCATAGTAACAAAAGTGGAATCCAGGCCAAACTCGGAATAGATTTGATTGCAGAAAATGTTGGTTCCAGGAAGTCTTCGGCATGACGATTTAACCCGACTAAGATCGCAAAAACTAAGCCCAAGCCACTACCAATACCAAAGCCTAAAAAGACACGCCAGCTACTTGCCCAGAGATGCTGCCATAGATCACCTTCAGCCAGTTCGGTCAGAGACTGCCATAAACTGCTGGGTGCAGGCAGTAAATAAGGCTCAATTACACCATTGCGAACTATAATTTCACATGACAAGATCAGGATCACCGGAATGGTGATCCCTTTCAACAGACGAATACCACGGGGAAGGGCAACAGATTTAGGTTGATCTTCCTTCACAAGTTGTTCGGAGATAGTGTTTGGTGCAGACATTACTTCTTAACAACCTTTTGCGCATATTTGCTATCAAAGAGTTGAGTTACGACCTGATTGACATTGGTGCCTTTACGTACCAAATCTTCTTCAGTCAGAATAGAACCTGCTTTTTGTAATGCAGCAATATGTTTTGCTGTTGGAATGTTTTGATCCAGATTAGTACGGCTTAGCTGTAATTTCGCCACTTCAATTGGCAGTTTGGCTTCACGAGCTAACAGTTCAGCCAGCTTATCCGGATTGGCTTTGGCCCATTTACGCGCCTGTTCATAGACTTTAATGACTGCATCAACGGCTTCAGGACTTTGCTTGGCGAAGTTTTCTTTAATACTGAGTACACTATATGAGTTAAAGCCGACATTGCGATACAGCAATTTCGCACCCGACTGCACCTGCGCAGAAGCCATCAACGGATCAAGACCCGCCCAAGCATCGACCTGTTTACGCTCTAAAGCTATTTTTCCATCTGGGTGTTGCAGGTGTACTAGCTCAACATCACGTTTACCCAAGCCGACGGTATCTAAAGCCTGTAGCGTAAACAGAAATGGATCGGTGCCTTTGGTGGCAGCAATTTTCTTGCCTTTTAAATCCTTGAGAGATTTGATATTGGAATCTTTGTTAACGACCAACGCAGTCCATTCAGGCTGGCTTTGAACATAAACCGTTTTGATTGGGCTACCATTGGCACGGCTAAGTACTGCCGCCAAACCTGCGGTTGAAGCAAAATCTGTACTACCACTGTTCAGATATTCAAGCGAGCGATTACTGCCTTGGCTAAATACCCATTTAATTTTGGTTTTAGGCAGTGCTTTTTCCAGTAGTTTTTGCTCCTTAACGACCAAGTTGGTAGGTGCATAATAAGCATAATCCAGTTTTAATTCGCTTGGAATTGCCGCGACTGTCAACCCGCTCACTAGAGAGATAGAAATAGTAATTAAGCCTAATTTTGTTGTTGCTAAAGTTTTTTTCATGAGGAGCTCTAATTTATTATTTAGGAAATTTTCGACATAAATAGCGGTAAATGAATAAACAGACAAAAAAGAAAAACAGATAATCAAATCAACAAATAAAATATAAAGGTGTAAAT
>NZ_PQLP01000050.1:0-17904 GCF_002918965.1 Acinetobacter sp. ACNIH3
GGTTTATTCTTTGGGTTGCTTTTCTAGATCAGTATTTATGTTCGGACTTGTCTGAGCTATTTTCTACAAGTTAAAAAGAGAAGTAAAAATTAAATAACTTCTGTTAAACAGAGTTTTTGATGAAGAAAATTGAAAAATAAAAACAGGTGATTTGATCTGTCTTGATTAAAGAATAAAAAGCGCCTAGAAGGCGCTTTTTATTTTTTTAGTACATTTACGGTGTCAGAATGACTTTACGACAGTCTTCTTCCTTCTTATCAAAAATACGGTAACCTTCCGCAGCATCTTCCAGTTTCATGCGATGGGTAATAATCACATCTGGAGACAGATCTCCATTTTCAATATGTTCGAGCAACTGCGGCAAGTATTTATGCACATGGGTTTGTCCCATTTTAAAAGTCAAACCTTTGTCAAAGGCATCACCAAACAGGAAGCCATGAATTGGACCGGCATAAACCCCCGGTACACTCACCACACCGCCGCGTCGGACTGCTGCAATACATTGTCTGAGCGCTGAACCACTCGAACCTTCTAATTTCAGGTTGGTCATTACGGTTTCCAGAACACTACCTTTGGCTTCGAAACCAACGGCATCAATAACCGCGTCAACACCACGATAACCTGCTGTATTTTGAATAATAAATTCAGCTGCATCGACTTCATCAAAGTTGACCGGAATGACCCCATAGGTTTGATGAGCAAATCGCAAGCGATAAGGGTGATGGTCTACCATGAAGATCTGTTCGGCACCGAGCATTCGTGCACAAGCTGCAGATAACAGACCGACTGGACCTGCACCATAAATCGCCACTGTAGAACCATGGGTGACTTGAGCATTGGTTACCGCCTGCCAAGCTGTTGGCAAAATATCGGTCAGGAATAATACCTTTTCATCAGGTAGGGACCCGGGAACCTTAAACGGTCCGACATTGCCTTTGGGAATTCGCACATATTCAGCCTGACCACCCGGAACACCACCATACAGATGGCTAAAGCCAAACAAGGCCGCTCCTGGTGGAATCTGTTTTTTATTCAGGATCGCACCACGACCCGTATTGGTATTTTCACAGGCAGCCATGAGTTCATGTTCACAGAAAAAACAGTGACCGCATGCAATGACAAAGGGAATGATCACCCGGTCACCTTTTTTGACTTCTGTCACTGCAGGGCCGACTTCTTCTACAACTCCCATAAATTCATGGCCGAAAATATCACCGTCTTCAGTGGCCGGGATTTTACCCCGGTATAGATGTAGATCTGAGCCACAGATAGCGGTGGCTGTCACCCTTAAAATAACGTCATCTGGTTCCTGAATCACTGGATCTGGAACAGATTCAACTCGTACATCCCGAGCACCATGATAGGTAAGAGCACGCATGCGGATTTCCTCTCTAGTTCAACATAAATAGTCTCAAATAAGGCTGCTGATTATTAAAAAGCCTTTTTATTAGAGCCTTATAACCTGACCTAAAGCTGTAAATTAATGTATGAAATAAGGAAGCCGAGTGTTTAAAAAATAAACTTATATAGTACTTGCGTAATTCACTACAAAATATGTCAAAAATCGAGTAAATGATTAACAAAGCTGAGAAGTGTAGGAAAATAGGTAAGAGAAAAGATTTACTAATAGCAGAGAAAATATAAACCCATAAAAAAAAGGATCAGTAACTGTAGTTACTGATCCTTGAAGCTTTAAATGAATATTAAAATTAACTTTCCTGGAAAGACTGTTCCAGTTCTTCTAATTCCATCATCAGTTCCAGCATCTGTTCTTCAGCAGTTTCCAGTTGTGCTTTCAGTTCAGTCTGCTCATTCATGAGCTTAAGCAATTCATCCTTACGCGCTGCATCATACAGACCAGTATCTGCCAGCTTTTCTTCAATTGCAGCGAGTTTTGGCTGCAACTTTCCGATCTGGCTTTCACATTTTTCAATATTTTTGCGAATCGGCCGAGTCTGCTCACGTTGGCGAGCAGCTTCCTTGCGTTGGGCTTCTTTATCCATTTTACTTGGTACAGGTTTCGCTTCAGCTTGCTGTGTTTTCACCACTTCAGCAGTTTTAGGCGCATTTTTTAATAATTCTGCACGTGCCTGACGTAACCACTCGGCATAAGCCACCAGATCGCCATCAAATTCAGTACATTTGCCGTTATGAACTAACAGCAGCTCATCACAGACACTGGCGATCAGCTGACGTTCATGCGAAACCAGCACGACAGCACCCTCGAAATCTTGTAGTGCCATCGTTAAAGCATGACGCATATCCAGGTCCAGATGGTTGGTTGGTTCATCCAGAATCAGCACGTTTGGACGTTGCCATACGATTAATGCAAGTGCTAAACGGGCGCGTTCACCGCCCGAGAAACTTTCACTTGGTGTATCCATGCGTTCGCCGCTAAAGCCGAAGCTGCCGAGGAAAGAACGCAAGCTGGCCTCACTGATTTTAGGGTCAGCAATACGTGCCAGCTGCAACATCGGACTGGCGCTGCCATCCAGTGCATCCATCTGGTGCTGGGCAAAGTAGCCAATATTTAACAATTCAGAGTCTTTACGAAGACCTTTAATTAAAGCTAAATCACCGACAAGAGATTTAATCAAAGTCGATTTACCAGCACCATTCATCCCCAGCAGACCAATACGGCTATTGGGAGTAATTTGCAGGGTAACATTACGCACAATCAGCTTGTCGCCATAACCGATATCGGCATTTTCCAGCTGTAGTAATGGTGAACTCATTTTGGTGGGTTCACGGAAGCTGAAAGTAAACGGCGTATCTACATGCGCAACGGAGAGTTCCTGCATACGCTCCAGCTGCTTGATTCGGCTCTGGGCCTGTTTTGCCTTGGTGGCTTTAGCCTTAAAACGGTCAATAAATTTTTGCAGATGGGCACGCACTTCAAGCTGCTTTTCATAGGCTTGTTGCTGCTGTGCCAGACGTTCGCTACGGGTACGCTCAAAAGTCGAGTAATTACCGGTATAAAGTGTCAGTTCCTGATTTTCGATATGTAAAATATGATCGGTAATGGCATCCAGGAAATCGCGGTCATGTGAAATCAGGACCAAGGTGCCTTCATAGGCTTTGAGCCAATCTTCTAGCCAAAGAATCGCATCTAAATCTAAATGGTTGGTCGGTTCATCCAGTAATAACAGATCAGAACGGCTCATCAAGGTACGCGCCAGATTCAGACGCATACGCCATCCCCCCGAAAAACTGGCAACATCCAGCTCGGATTGATAATCCATAAAGCCCAAACCTGCCATCAGCTGTGAAGCCTTAGAGGGTGCCACATAACCGGAAATTTCGTCAAAGCGGCCATATAGGCGTGCCAGTTCAGCATCATCCAGCTGTTCAGGATGATTCAGCTTTTGTTGGATATCCCAGTATTCCTCATCACCGGACAGGACAAAATCAATCGCCTTCATATTCAAGGCTTTGATTTCCTGGGCCATATGCGCCACAGTCCAGACTGCAGGACGGGTCAGGGAACCACTGTCAGACTCAATCCCACCCAAGAGTGCTGAAAATAGGGTCGACTTGCCGGCTCCATTGACACCGGTCAGGCCAATTTTCCATCCAGGATGCAATTGCATGGAGGCTTTCTGGAAAAGGATGCGTCCACCGCGGCGTATGGTTAACTGATCTAACTGAATCATGGAACTGTACTGACATTCGACAAGAAGAATGGCGCTATTCTAAAGGAAAGCCCATCAAAATAAAAAAATCTTGCTGGAGAATTCACAGGATCCTGCACTTCATCCATAACATAGATTCATATTTTTGAATCTATGTTTAAATAGAACAGGTATTTTTAATGACAAACAAGATGATATTGAAATATAAATTTCAGTAAAAAATAACCAAGAATAAATAGAGTAGAGCAAAATGAAAAAAGGATCTTTGATTTTAGCAGCCTTGACTGTACTTGCCTCAAATATGAGTTTTGCCGAGGTAGATATCTGCGTCTTTGATTTATTGGGCAAATCTGGTGAATCTTACAAGTTACTAGAAGAATGGCAGTTAGTGAGCAAGCAATGGGGGACTGAAGTACAACTGCTTGCTTATCAGGATGAAGCCAAAGTCGATCAGGACTTTAAAGCAGGCAAATGTGATGGACTGTTTATGACCTCCATGCGTGCCCGGGCCTATAACAAATTTGCCGGTTCAATTGATGCTATTGGTGGTGTGCCTAGCAATGATATCGCCATGAAAGCCATTAGCTATGTACTAGATCAGCGTAATGCCAAACGTCTGGTGTCTACCCATTGGCAAAGACAAGTATGAAGTTGCCGGAATTGTGCAAATTGGTACGGCATATATTTTTGTACGGGATCGTGCCATAAACAAGATTGAACAGGTTAAAGATAAGAAATTTGCAGTTTTGCATTATGACTATGCACAAAAAGTCATGGTAAACAGGATTGAAGCTGTGCCAGTTATGTCGGAAATTTCTAATTTTATTCGCCGTTTTAATCAGGGCGAAGTCGATATTGTGGCTGCCCCTGCTTATGCTTTTAAGCCGCTAGAACTGTCTAAGGGCTTGGGGAGTAAAGGTGCAATGATCAAGTTTCCTGTAGTAAATGTGACGGCAGATTTAATTATTCGGCCAAATAAATTTCCGGACAAGTTTGCAGCACAATCACGTGCCTGGTTCATTAAACAGTTACCGAAAACCATTGCTACTGTTAAACGTATGGAAGCAGAAATTCCAGCTAAATATACGCTAAATTTAAGTCGTGAGGACTATACCAGTTACCAGAAAATTCTCCGAGATGGCCGGATTGATCTGACTAATCAGGGCATCTATGACCCAAATATGATGCGGGTATTGAAACGTGCGCGTTGTACGGTAGAACGTACCAATTTTGAATGCTCATTAGGCGGAGAATAGTGCTCTAATGTATTTGTTTGTAAATTGAATTAAAAAAATGTAAGTTTTTAGGATTTTAAATAAATTGCTAAAAAATTGATATCTATGGACTTCCTTATATCTAAAATGTGAATACGGGACACATTTTGATAATAGGGGACAAACTCCCTAAATATAATGGAGTAAATACTCTATTTTTTTTAAAGAAACTTGCTAATATTTGTCACAAGTATGGAAACTCCATCGAAGAACAAGATTTTGCAAGGATTATTAGAATGAAAAAAACACTTCTAGCATTGGCGGCGTTTTCTGCCGTTAGTTTCGCAGGTACAGCACAAGCGAAAAAAGTCGATATCTGTGTTTTCGACTTACTGGGCAAATCTGGTGAGTCTTTCCAGATGGCTCAGGAATGGGCACTGGCAGCAAAATCATGGGGGGCAGAAATTAATCTGATTGCCCGTCAGGATGAAGCAGTTGCAGATAATGATTTTAAAGCAGGTAAATGTGACGGCGTATTTATGACGGCGATGCGTGCACGTCAATACAATAAATTTGCTGGCTCTATTGATGCGCTAGGCGGCGTGCCAAGCAATGCGATTGCACAGCGTGCCATTACCTTTGCTTTGGATAAACGTAATGCTGCCAAGATGGTCAGTAATTTAGGCGGCAAAAAATATGAAATTGCCGGTATTGCACCACTGGGCTCGGCTTTTATCTTTGTGCGTGACAAAAACATCAACTCGATTGAAAAAGCCGCCGGTAAAAAGTTTGCTGTACTGGGCTATGACGATGCACAAAAAATCATGGTGCAGCGTGTAGGTGCCCAGGCAGTCGTGTCTGATGTATCCAACTTTGTGGCCAAGTTTAATAATGGTCAGGTAGATATGGTAGGTGCACCTGCTTATGCTTATAAGCCGCTAGAAATCTATAAAGGCTTGGGCAATAGTGGCGCGATGTTTAACTTCCCGGTGCTGCATGTCACTTCAGACTTTGTGATCCGTCCTGAAAGCTTCCCGGCAGGTTTTGGACAGAAATCACGTGATTGGTTTGTTAAGAACTTGCCAAAGAGCATGGCGATGATTAACCGTTTAGAAGCCGGTATTCCAGCCAAATATAAAATGAACCTGAGTGCAGAAGACAAGACCAAATATCAAAAAATGCTTCGTGACGGCCGTATGGATATGACCAAGCGGGGAATTTATGATGCTTCTATGATGAGTGTACTGAAACGTGCCCGTTGTTCTGTCGATAAGGCAAACTTCGAATGTTCACTGCCGGGTGAATAAACTGATTTTAAAAGGAAAAAAGCCTGGAAAATTCCAGGCTTTCTTTATGTTAAGGCAGGCAACTTTGCCATTGCCTGCGACTTGAAAATGATTAGAATGAATATCAGTCATGCTGTCATCTTTCTCATAAAAACAATGATATGCAGCAGTCCTGAGAAAACAAAAACAATTTTTTAAGGAATAAAATATGAAAACTTGGTTGAAGGTGTTCGCACTTGGTACAGGCATGGTCGCAGCGTCCGGTACAGTACAGGCGAAGCAAATCATCTGTGTATTTGATTTGGTCGGTAAGAATGGCGATGTGTACGCTGTGATGAAAGATTATCAGCTGGCTGCAAAAAACTGGGGTGCAAATATTGAGCTGCGGGTAAATACTAATGAAGCTGTGGTTGCAGAAGACTTTAAAGCCGGAAAATGTGATGGTATTAGCGTCACAGGGATGCGCGGACGCCAGTTCAATAATTTTACCGGTTCACTGGATGCTATTGGTGCGATCCCAGATCTGAATCTGGCGGTTAAAGTAATGCAAGGACTGGCAAGCAAGACTTTTGCCAAACATATGTTACAAGGCAAATATGAAGTCGCCGGAGTCATTCCAGTGGGTGATGCTTTCCTGCTGGTCAATGACCGCAGTATTAATACCGTAGCTAAAGCAGCAGGCAAAAAAATTGCTGTGCTGGATTATGACGAAGCGCAAAAAATCATGGTGCAACAGGTAGGTGCACAGGCGGTCAGCGCTGATGTCACCAACTTCGGTGCCAAGTTTAACAATGGTCAGGTTGATATCATTGGCGCACCTGCTGCCGTATTCAAACCCTTAGAATTGCATAAAGGTCTAGGTAGCAAAGGTGCGATTGTGAATTATCCGATTTTACAGGTGACAGGTAATATCATTATCCGTCCAGATAAATTCCCGGCAGGTTTTGGGCAAAAATCACGTGAATGGGTGAAAGGGGAGTTGCCACGCGCTTTCGGAATTTTAGGTAAAATGAAAGCTGATATTCCCTCTAAATACTGGATGGATATTCCAGCAGCAGACAAACCCGGTTATCAGAAAATGATGCGTGAAGCGCGGATTGATCTGACGAAGCGCGGTATTTATGACAAACGTATGATGAAGCTGTTATGGCAGTTCCGCTGTAAGCAGGACCCGAAAAACTTTGAGTGTGCACTACAGGATGAAAATTATAAACAATCCTGATAAATTTACTCTGATTAAGCTTTAATTTACAAAGACTGACCATATATTGAGTATGCTATACTTGAAATATGGTCTTTTCTTTTTAAAGATGTCCGAACCGAACAGAGGAATCCATCATGAATGCTCAAGCACTTGTGCTGACTGACAATGCTGCCAATAAAGTACGCCAATTGCGTGACAGTGAAGGTAACCAAGATCTTATGCTGCGTGTCTATGTGACTGGTGGCGGCTGTTCAGGTTTCTCTTATGGCTTCAACTTTGCTGAAAGCCAGAATGAAGATGATGCAGAATTTATTAACGGCGATGTGAAGATGCTGGTCGACTCACTTAGCTACCAGTATTTAGTAGGTTCAGTCGTTGACTATATTGAAGGGCTGGAAGGTTCACGCTTTGTGGTACAAAACCCGAATGCTACGACTACATGTGGCTGTGGTTCATCTTTCTCGATCTAAACATGATTTGAGATTTAGGCCATAGAAATCAAAAAGTCCTCATCATGAGGACTTTTTTATACGCTATTTTTATAGTTAAGCCTCAAGTTTCACCGCCTCAAGCAGGTCAAAGATCACGGTTGTCACATCCTGACTCAGCTCACGATTATTAAAAATCTCATAAGCTGTGATAGTAATGTCGGTATCACTTGGTAACAGCTTTTGTTCTTCTTCAATCAGGTCATTGATCGGCAATAGAGTCTGTTTTACTTGCAAATGTAGAATGTCTTGATAGGCAATATTTTCATCCTCAAGTTCAATCAGCTGCTCATTGAAATAAGGGAGCAAAATCGCATGTAAATAAGGCTGAAGTTCTACAATATCAAAGATTTCGATATCACGAGTTTCATCAATTGTGCTGATATGATCATTAGCTTCAATCAGGATATGGTAATAACTCATGCCGATCTCCACAGAGGGCTTTAGTGAATGATAGATGCTCACAATAACATGAAATCATCAACTATGGTCGTTCAAAAAGATAATAAAGACATAAAAATTATAAGGGATTAGATCGCTTAAGATTTGCGTGTATACAGCAAAGTCTTGTCTGCCGGGCGCAGTTCAAAATTTTCCAGCTTCTGTTCACCCAGTACCGGATACATCAGTGCTTCAGGATCGCCATGATGCAATAAACCCAAGGCATGACCCAGCTCATGTGCCAGTGTTAGACGCAAGTCATCTTGCGCATCAAACTGATAGATATGGATTTCATCACCTTTAAAAATCCCTTTATGGAACTGGCGTGGCGGAAAGCGCTGCTGTGCCTGATTAATATTATTGTGGTGAGACTGAACACTGCTTTGGTAGGCAGAAACCTGAGTATTAAAAGATAATTGTTGTTGCTGCAGATATTCCGCTTCACGCTGGAAACGTTCTGACCTGAATTGAAGCTCGTTAAATTCCTGTTGCAACTGCTGACGTTGATGAGCAGAAAGTCCTGGCTGATTGCGCCGTAGCATGAGTTGCTCGAACTGGAGTTGTAGCAGATTGCGCTGCTCTAACAGCTGACGCTGTTGCTGATCCAGATGATTTCGGGAAGCAGTCAGGTTTTCTGCCTGACGTTGATATTGGGCTTCATCGCGAAGTAATTTCTGTGTGGTTTTTTTCAGCGCGTCATATTCCTGCTGGCGGTGATCATAAATCAGCTTAATGCTGAGCTGCGCATTTTCATCATAGACCATCAGGTCATCACGGCCAGTACCACGATGCCAGATTTCAATAGCTTCTTGTGCCAGTTGAATCACTTCTTCACGAGTTAGTCCAAAACCCGGGTTGACCTGATCCACCTTAAAGCGTAAGCGCGTATCAAAAGGATGGGTGAGTCGGTCAGTCAGAGAGTTGAATTTTAGCTGCGGATGAGACTGGGTCTGTAGATGCAGAAAACCTGCAACTAGTAATACCACTACGACTAGACAGAGCAAAAGACGCATATTTTTTATTTAAATATTTATTTTTAAAAATATAGCTTAAATTTGGTATTTTTCCCATGCCTATTTACGTTACCCTTCAGCTTTGGGATAAAGCCCTAATTCGGCCAAGGCCTGCTGCAAAATTTTAAGGCGGATCGCCGGATCCATATTACTTTGCATCTGCATATTCAGTGAAAATGCCACAATTTCGTCCTGAGGTGTTTCGATCCAGCCGGTGAGCCAGCCGACTTGCGGCTCCACATCCATACCCCAACCAGATTTGGCATATAGTCGATAAGCTTGTCGCTCCTGTAACAGTAACATGGTTTTAACTTGCTGCTGAAACCGAGGATCAAAGGCAAGTTGCTCTTGAGCAAGCGCAGAGGCAAATTTGACTTCCTGTTTTGGAGTAACTTTCAAAGGTCCGACCAACCAGAAGTTGTCGATATGCTGACCAATCTGCTGATTACCAAATTGGATGCGTTGCACTTCCTGTTGCATTAATTCCAGACCAATGCGACGTGCCAGTTCCTGATAGACCGGTACAGCAGAAGCTTGCATGGCTTGGCCGAGAGTCATGTCTTTTTCCCAGGCTGCAAAACTGCGCTTCTTGCGATCCCATTTAAAAATTTCATTGGTCGTAGCTTTACCATGTTGCAGGCCAATCAGAGCATTAAGCATTTTAAAGGTTGAAGCAGGAACATATTCGGTATGTGCACGACTCAACTCATTGCCATAGACTTGTAGATGTGGACCCCGTTGAATTACTAAAACGCCAGAGCTTTGTGCCTGATCAAATAACTTTACAATAGCTTGAATAGATTGAGTTGAAGTGATTTGAGAGGGCGAATTTGAAACAGCGAAGCTACAGGCTGTCAGGCTCAAGCAACTGAGTAAAGGCAACAAAATAAGAATTTTCATAAGTTCAGGATATTTTAATATTTGATTTAACTTAAACAGCTTTGCCTGAAAATATGATCCAATTTTGGTAATTTTCCATTTATTCCTTCAAGTCTAGGCATAAAAAAAACCGCGCTTTCGCGCGGTCTTTTTTTAAGTTTAAGCTGACAAATTATTTTTTATCATCTTTCACTTCAGTGAACTCAGCATCTACAACGCCGTCATCCGCTTTTTGTTGTTGACCTTCACCACTCTGGAAAGCATTTGGATCAAAACCTTGCGCACCGCCTTGGCCTTGAGCTGCTTCATAAGCACGTTGCGTGATCGGCATGATGATGTTTTGCAGCGCTTCAGTTTTCGCTTTGATCGCTTCTACATCATTTTCTTTAGTTGATGCTTCTAACTCAGACACTGCAGTTTCGATTGCAGTTTTTTCGTCAGCAGTCACTTGTTCACCAAGATCTTTCACTGCTTTTTGAGCAGAAGAAACCAGGGCATCCGCTTCGTTACGTGCTTTAGCCAGCTCTTCAAACTTACGGTCTTCTTCAGCATTCGCTTCAGCATCTTTGATCATTGCTTCGATTTCAGCATCAGACAAACCTGAGTTTGCTTTGATCTGGATAGATTGCTCTTTACCAGTGCTCTTGTCTTTCGCAGATACTTTCAAGATACCATCGGCGTTGATGTCGAACGATACTTCAATTTGTGGCACACCACGTGGAGCTGGTGGGATGTCACCTAACTGGAAATTACCCAACAGTTTGTTTTGCTGCGCCATTTTACGTTCACCTTGGTAAACCGAAATGTCTACAGCAGGCTGGTTGTCCGCAGCAGTTGAGAACACTTGCGATTTTTTCGCAGGAATCGTGGTGTTTTTCTCGATGATTGGAGTCAACACGCCGCCCATGGTTTCAATACCAAGTGTTAAAGGCGTTACATCCAGCAGAAGTACGTCAGTTTTGTCGCCAGACAATACCGCACCTTGAATCGCAGCACCTATTGCGACTGCTTCGTCCGGGTTCACGTCTTTACGTGGCTCACGACCGAAGAATTCTTGTACTTTTTGTTGTACAAGTGGCATACGAGACTGACCACCTACCAAAATTACGTCAGAGATGTCAGAAGTCGAAAGACCAGCATCTTTAAGTGCAATACGGCAAGGCTCAATCGTACGCGCAACCAGGTCAGCAACCAAACCTTCAAGTTTTGCACGAGTAACATTGATCACTAAGTGTTTAGGACCAGTCGCATCTGCAGTGATGTATGGAAGGTTGATTTCAGTTGCGTTAGAAGAAGAAAGCTCGATTTTTGCTTTTTCAGCAGCTTCTTTCAGACGTTGTAACGCAAGTGGATCGTTTTTCAGATTCACATTTTGTTCTTTCTTGAACTCTTCAACCAGATAGTCGATCAATGCGTTATCGAAGTCTTCACCACCCAGGAATGTATCACCGTTGGTAGATAACACTTCGATTTGCTGGTCGCCATCAAGGTCAGCAATTTCAATGATTGATACGTCGAAAGTACCACCACCCAAGTCGTATACAGCAACTTTACGGTCGCCTTCTTTCTTGTCCATACCGAACGCAAGTGCAGCAGCAGTTGGTTCGTTGATGATACGTTTAACTTCTAAGCCTGCAATTCGGCCTGCATCTTTAGTAGCCTGACGTTGCGCATCATTGAAGTAAGCAGGAACAGTAATCACCGCTTCAGTCACTGTTTCACCCAGATAGTCTTCTGCAGTTTTCTTCATTTTTTTCAGAACTTCTGCAGAGATCTGTTGTGGTGCAAGTTTCTTGTCGTTTACTTCAACCCAAGCATCGCCATTGTCAGCTTTCAGGATTTTGTAAGGAACCAGACCGATATCTTTTTGTACTGCCTGGTCTTCATAACGACGACCGATCAGACGTTTGATCGCGAATAATGTATTTTTAGGATTCGTTACCGCTTGGCGTTTAGCTGATTGACCCACCAGAATTTCACCATCTTTGTACGCAATAATAGATGGAGTTGTACGTGCGCCTTCAGCGTTTTCGATAACTTTAACTTTGTCGCCTTCAAGTACTGCAACACATGAGTTTGTAGTACCTAAGTCAATACCAATGATTTTAGCCATTTGGATGTTTCCTCAAAAATTCTTTTATTCCCAAATTGTTTCCCTTATCAAAGGGAAATTAAAAGGGATTTACTTGTTATCGGATATGAGAGCCGTTCAATTTTTTTCAAGTAAATTTTTAGAAAAAATTTCACAAACTCCCGAATTTATTTAGCTTAAGCGCCAACCATAACCATTGCAGGACGTAATAAACGGCCGTTCAGGGCATAGCCTTTTTGCAAGACTGTACCGATCTCATTGGCTTTGGCATCTGGTGCAATACCAACTGCCTGATGTAACTCGGCATTAAAACCATTCTCGGTATCAACTACGACCACACCAAATTTTTCTAATGTTGTCAGTAAACCTTTTAAAGTTAGTTCTACGCCTTCCCGTAACGGGCCTTGTTCTTCACCCGCAGCGAGAATTGCACGTTCCAGGTTATCTACAGTTTCTAACAGCTCTTTAGAGAACTTTTCCAAAACAGTATCTTTATGCTTTTCTGATTCGCGCTGAATGCGTTCTACACTTTTTTGTGCCTCATATACGGCATTTGCAGTACGTGCTTTTTCCAGTTTTAAATCGCCTTCAAGCTGGGCGATTTGTTCCTGTAAAGACTCAACGGTAACTTCAGCTTGTTCAGGTTCAGCTTGAGCTGTTTGTTGTTCCGTTTGCTCTTGCTCAAGTTCTTGAGCTTGATCGTTTTGCTCAGTCGCCATTGATTTACTCCGTTTAAATGGGTTCTTAAACATGTACAGTCCTTCGGTATCAGTGCTAACTGTGTGAATGCTGAACTGCCATGATTTGGGAAGTTCTTAATTACATAAAGAAGTCGGGGCTGGGCTTCAAAATTCAAGCGAAATGAGTGATTAATTTTAAGATTTATTGCAAAAGTCCGTATTTCTGTTGTTCCAAACTGGATTGAAATGAGAAAAAGCAGACAATTTCTCTGTTTTGAAGATAAAAACCTCAGAATTTTTAGTTAGTTTTGATCTTAGTAATTAGATGAGAGATGAATGTATAAGTACTTAAATTAGTTTTTAGAAAATAAATCATTCATTAAAATAATGTTTTTAATCAGAAAAATTTTTAATCGTATTTTTAGATATAAATAATAATATTTATCTGTTTTAAAAATTAAATCAAAAGCACCATCATAGCTTTATCAACAGTGACCTGGTTCAGAAGGAGAGAGCCGAACTAGGTTACTGTTCCTGATTCGTTTTACCCTTTTATAGCTGAATACCCCAAGACTCAGCTATTTTTTTGCCTGAATGTTTATGTTGACTGTTTTTTAGACATAAAAGCGATTAATAACTAAGCAATAAAGTATTTCACAAAAAATGATCAACTTCGTATTATTCGTTTCAGATTCTATCGCTGTAGTTTCTTCTTATTTTGAAATGTGTTTTTCAAGCTTATCCTCTCTAGATAAGCTTTTTTTTTGCGTAAAATTTATTAATTTTCTTCTCACATTCTAGTGATCAGTCACTTATAGAAAAGCTGTAAATTAAAGCCTACAAGGATTCAGGACAATATCTACTTTGTTAGATACTCGAATCAGCCTAATATTGATTTATCGAGAACAGGAAGTTCTTAAAAATTTGCTGAGAAGCATATAAACGAGAGGATGTTCGTTTAAACACAACCCTATAAAACCCCTGAAGAAATACGCTTCAGGGGTTTTATTCTATAATAGCTATCTAACATCTATTTCTGTTCATAAAGACATTAAAAAAAGCCCGAGATCGGGCTTTTTTATAGATGAAACTTATCTGGATCAGTGGCCGTTTAAGTCGCTTTCAACTTTTTAGATTAATCTTACTATTCTAGCGACGTGATTCCTGCCAGCGTTTGACACGTTCATTTCGGTTCTGTTCAGCTTTACGTCGTTGCTGCTGTTCAGCTGCTCGGCGACGTGTATCTGTCTGCTGTCCACGCTTTTTACGCTCTGCCTCGGCTCGGTTTCTAGCCGCTTGGCTGCTACTGATTTTTTTGCGTTGCTGTTCAATACGCTGGCGTTCCTGCTGACGTCTGTGATCCAACTCAATCTGTTTTCTACGTTGATCATTTAACTGGCGTCGCTGTTGCTCTAGTCGCTGACGTTCCAGTTCAGTTCGGCGACGTTCCTGCTGTAAACGTCGTTGCTGTTCATATTCCCAACGCTGCCGATCATAACGGTAATCGCGGTCATAGCGATAGTCATAAGCTCTATTATAACGTCCGTCATAATAGTCATCTTCAGGGAATGCGACACAACCTACAGCCAATAAGCTCGTCGCAATTGATACGAATATCAGTTTTCTAGCCATAGGTGAGCACTCCTTGTTAAGGTCAATCCTACAATTTATGCCTCAACAGCAGCTTAAATTGTCAATGACAGGGGGATAAAATGAGATTAGCTTATTGATCTGCCTAAATTTGTATGTCGATGTGGGCACTTATATAAGAATATGGTCAAAATACACCCTGATCATGTAGAAAATATGAAGAATTAAGCGAATAAGGATGGGAAGCTATGGTGATATCGAGTCAGCAATTACAAGCCATGATGGAGAAGGGTCAAGGGGTGGCAGCGCGTCTGCTGGACCGATTACCTAAAATTGCTCAGGAAAGAATAGTCAGAAGTCTGGATTATCCTTACCACTATCCTGAACTGGATCCCTTTATAAAATGTCTGATGGCTGTGCAGTTAAAACAGGGCAAAACTGGAATAGTCAGAGAAGATATCGCGCAGTCACGTATTTTCTTTGAACAGAGCATGCAATTGCTAAAATCCAAACCGACTGCTATTCGCCAGGTTGAAGATATCCAGTTACCCTTGCATAGTGGCATTGTACAAGCACGTCACTATCACCCGGCTCCAGCTAAAAAGTTGCCTTTAATTATATTTTATCATGGCGGAGGCTTCCTGATTGGCAGTTTGGATACACATGATGAATATTGTCGTTTATTGGCCCAACACGCGCATGCCCAAGTATTAAGTGTCGCTTATCCTTTGGCGCCAGAACATCATCCTTCACAAATTGTTCAAGTTTGCGAAGATGCACTGGCTTGGGCGCATCAACACAGCCAGCAGCTCAGAATTCTAAAAAAACGCATTGCAGTCGCAGGAGACAGTGCGGGTGGCAATCTGGCAGCAGTCGTAGCTCAGCGCAGTGCAGACAAGGTTTATGTACCTCAGGCTCAGTTATTACTTTATCCAGCCATGGACTTTAAAAGCCGTCATCCTTCCTATTTTGCTTATAAAGATGGTCTGGTACTCACTGATGGTGATATCGAACTGGTGACTTATCATTATGTGGAACGACATGAAATTGCATTGGATGATCCACTCATTTCACCGACCTATGGCAACCTGAAAAATTTACCGCCGGCTTATCTGATTACTGCTGGTCATGATGTGTTGCATGATGAAGGGGCTATTTATGCACATAAGCTGCGTCAGCATGGAACGAAAGTGCATTATCATGATTATACCGATCAGACGCATGGCTTTATTAATCTGACCAGTATTTCAAGACGCGCCAAAAAGAATGTAATTGAAATGAGTAAACACTTCCGTAAGTTCTGGGATAAGCATAGTTAAAAATAGCTCTCTGTATAGAGAGTAATAAATCAAATCTCAATTAAGGTGTTTCACGTGAAACACCAGTTTTTACTTTTTATGTACCTTGGCTTCAGGAAAGACCAGATTGAATTTAGGTACATAAAAGCTTTGTATATATTTAGCGCGGGAAAAATCCGGGAAAATTGATTGAGTATTTTGCCACTCTACCTGAGCGAGTTTGGATAGATAGCCTCGGAATTGCGGGCTAAACTGATAATGTGACGATTTCCAGGTTTGTCGAATCTTTAACATGGATGTTGGAAGATGATGACTATTTAAATAGAAGGAACGTGATGATTTAGATTTCTTCAGACGAACAGTCATGTTTTGCCCTTGATGAGTGATTCGGCAAATTACTTCCTGTCCTTGTTCCTGCCATTCAAATTCTGCGTATTCCTTCGGTATCCCCCATAAGTGTTGACCGTGAACAATAGATTCATGCGTAGAAACATAAATCTTTGGAATAGTAGACAGACGTCTTCGACTTATTAAAGGATGGTCCATAATCATAGCTCGTCATAAGGACCTACAGGAGAATGGTGATAACGTACCAGCATAACTTGTACAACACGACCCAGCGGAGAAGGGGCAATTCCAAAATTCCGAGATTCACGGATAAAGTGCGGTGTAATCCAATAATTCAAAATAAAACCCTCTCCCTGTAAATGCCAGGGAGGAAACTGATGAATATTTTTCTCCTGCAAACGGTGCACGTTCATTCTTATTCTCTTGTAATTGGTCGGTTAGGGTAATGCATTAATGGGTATCAAAGATTAATATAGCTTGATTCTCAACCCTTACTTCTGAGTAGATGAGTTAAAAAATGTTAAAAAAACCATTATATGCAATAGCTTTAACAGCTTTAGCTTTACCAGCACTGGCGGCCAATTCCATAATTGAAATGAAAACTTCTATGGGGAATATCGAAATTGAGCTTTATAATGATAAAGCACCGATCTCTGCCAAAAACTTTGAAGACTATGTAAAAGACAACTTCTATAAAGGCACCATTTTTCACCGGGTTATTCCAGGTTTTATGGTACAGGGGGGCGGCTTTGATGCGAATATGGTGGAAAAGCCAAATAATAAGTCAACTATTAAGAATGAATCTTATAATGGTTTAAGCAATACACGTGGCACTTTAGCTATGGCCCGTATGAATCAGCCAGATTCAGCCCGTTCCCAGTTCTTTGTGAACCTGGTCGATAATAACTTTTTGAACCGTTCTCCTATGAATGCGGGTTATGCAGTATTTGGTAAAGTAACTAAAGGCATGGATGTGGTTGATAAAATTGCTGGTGTTACGACTGCCAACTATGGAATGCATCAAAATGTGCCACTAAAACCAGTTATTATTAATAGTGTGAGCATTAAAACAGCAAGCCCGCAAAAATAAGTAAAAAATGATGTAGAAATATTTTAAGGTTATTTTTATTTTATAATCATGTGGTTATGTGAATAATAGAATAAAAATGATCCATATTGGTGCATAAAAATAGTACACTCGTGATTTGTGTCAGTGAAAAGCACTTGCACGTGTAGGAAATTGCCCTATAATGCACCCATACCGACGAGATACACGGTGATGAACGAAGCGAGATGCTGAGTTATCCGGTGTTTTGAGTCCAGCTTCTGGCACTGACGAGGTGTTAGAAAGATCATTAAGAGATTATGAAGAACAACTTGTGTGGATTTTTACTGGTTGATTGATCGAAATTATTTTCATTGATTGAATGGTAGAAATTACTCGAAGTTTATTTGAGAAATTGATGTCAGAAAATTGATGAGCCAGATTTGGTGTTTTGAATAAAGCACTATTGATTTTAAACTGAAGAGTTTGATCATGGCTCAGATTGAACGCTGGCGGCAGGCTTAACACATGCAAGTCGAGCGGGGGAGGTTGCTTCGGTAACTGACCTAGCGGCGGACGGGTGAGTAATGCTTAGGAATCTGCCTATTAGTGGGGGACAACATTCCGAAAGGAATGCTAATACCGCATACGCCCTACGGGGGAAAGCAGGGGATCTTCGGACCTTGCGCTAATA
>NZ_PQLP01000051.1:0-17879 GCF_002918965.1 Acinetobacter sp. ACNIH3
TTTTTCGCAAGAGATGCGATGGATGTCTGGTGATTTGTAGTCATAAATTTTAGTCCCCACTTGTTTTTAAGTGGGGACTAAATTAAGGCTTATAGGACGAATTCATAAGGTGTGTTCAGCGGACGCTGAACCGTACCGGGTTTGTCGGAGACTTTTTATTGAAGTTAGGCCACCTGACCTAACGGGTTAATCTTATCATAGTACATTGCTTCAAAATCAAAAGGCGATACATAACCCAGTGCACCGTGTACACGCTTTTTGTTGAACCAATCTACCCAATTTAATGTCGCAAGTTGTACATCTGCTAAACCTTGCCAATCTGCTTTTAAATATTCAATCACCTCTGTTTTGTATAAGCCATTCACCGTTTCAGCCAAAGCAATATCATATGAATCACCAGTCGTACCGACTGATGCTCGTAAATTTGCTGCCTCTAAACGATGACATTGTTGTCAAAATGCAGGGTATTGGTGGCTCCCCTCAGGGGCATAATTTGCTGAAGCCTAAGTTACTACTAAAAAATTAAAAAATCGTAAAAAATAGGAGCTTATAGCTCCCATTTTTTGTTAGCTTTCTAAGTCCCTATGTTAATTTGAAGAATACTTCATCATAACGTCCGAATACAGCTATATTTTTTTGATTTCTACAATATCACTTGATTCAATTAGCGATTGGATATTACCAAATAAACTTTGAATATAATCAGACGCTATATGGATATCTAAATCCTCCCTGCTACGCCATTCTTCTAAGAAGAAATATCTACTCGAGTCATTTTCGCTAATATAAAGCTCATATTTCAAGCATCCTTCTTCGTGAAGCGTAGGCTCTATTACACTTTTTAAAAGCGCTTCTAACGTCTCTTTTTGATCTGACTTTGCCTTAAAGTTCGCAATTACTGAAATAGTCATTATTTCACCTTGAATTTGTTTTAGAAGTTTTCTAGTACAATTTTGCCTTTTGACTTACCTGATTCAAGCAACTTATGCGCCTTCTCCAAGTTTGCAGCGTTAATTTTGCCTAGATTTTGGTTGAGGGTACTTCTAATTTTTTGCTGGTCAACTAATTGGGCAACCTGTTGCAATAGATTACCTTGCTTTTCAATATCATCGGTTTCATACATTGAACGGGTGAACATCAACTCCCAATGGATAGAAATAGATTTAGTCTTAAATGGCATAATATCAAATGTTTGTGGATCATCGATCAATCCAAGCTTGCCTTGTGGTGCAATCAGAGAAACTATTTGCTTGATATAGGTTTCTGTATGATTTGTAGAGAATACATATTTTGGTTTTTCAATGCCTAGTGTCTCGATTTGTGCATTTAAATCTTTGCTATGATCAATGACATGGTCGGCACCAAGTGATTCCACCCAAGATTTCGTTTCTTCCCGTGAAGCTGTTGCTATAACGGTCAGATTTGTTTTTGCTTTTAGGAGTTGGATAGCGATTGATCCTACACCACCTGCACCACCAATAATTAAAATACTGCCAACTTCTGTTTCTGAAATTTGAAACCGATCAAACAGCATTTCCCATGCCGTTATTGCAGTTAATGGCAATGCTGCTGCTTCTGCATTAGATACTGTAATTGGTTTAAGACTGATAATTCGTTCATCGACTGCTTGAAACTCAGCATTACTACCATCTCGGGTTAAATCGCCAGCATACCAAACAGAATCTCCTACTTTAAACGAGGTAACTTTTGAGCCAACTTCAATAATTTCCCCAACGGC
Organism: Acinetobacter sp. ACNIH3; assembly: GCF_002918965.1. Lineage (NCBI taxonomy): Bacteria > Pseudomonadati > Pseudomonadota > Gammaproteobacteria > Moraxellales > Moraxellaceae > Acinetobacter > Acinetobacter sp. ACNIH3. The sequence goes on from NZ_PQLP01000051.1 coordinate 1,739, forward strand.
ATCCCAACCTAAAATACGATTATTTGCTTCAGACGAATTTTTTCTCACTTTAGTATCAACTGGATTCACAGAGATTGCCTGAACTTTTACCAGTACATCACGTTCCTTAAGCGTAGGCTTCGCTTTTTCAATATCTACCAATGAATTTTTAAAATCATCATGGTTATTTATAACATACGATACGGCTTTCATAGATTTGTCCACAACTTTAAAAAAATATAGTAAAAATGGAAGCGAAGTGCTCCCATTTTTTGTTATTCAATAATTAAAACTCTTGGCTCGTTGGGCGCAAAACAATTTCATTAATATCTACATCCGCAGGCTGTTCAATTGCATAAGCAATTGCTCGAGCGACTGAGTCAGCTGGTATGGCTTGTTTGTAGAAATCCGTAACGAACTCTGAACTTTCTTTATGAGAAGAACCAAATTTTAGTTCTGACTCAACTGCACCAGGCTCAATAGTCGTCGTTCTAATTGTTCCCCCAACTTCATGACGAAGTCCTTCAGAGATGGCTCTTACAGCAAACTTAGTACCGCTATAAACAGTACCTCCTGGACTAAATACTTTTAACCCTGCAACAGATGCGAGATTAATAAAGTGTCCAAAGTTTTGTTTTTGGAAAACAGGTAGAGTAGCTGCTATACCATAAAGAACACCTTTAATATTAATGTCGATCATACGATCCCATTCATCAACTTTTAGCTCACTTAATGGTGCAATAGACATTAATCCAGCATTGTTTACCAATACATCGATTTGACCAAATGCGCTTAATGCCTTTTCAATAAGTGCTTGTACTTCATGTGGTTTGGTTATATCCATACCAATAAATTCAGCTTGACCACCTTCAGCACGAATATCGTGAACAATAGCCTCTAATTTTTCAGTACGTCTAGCACCAAGTACAACCTTTGCACCTTTTTTAGCAAGTAAGCGAGCAGTAGCTTCACCTAAACCACTACTTGCACCTGTGATAACAATAACTTTATTTTCTATATTATTCATACAAGTAACCTTCAACCTATCTGTCAATCATATTTGATGGATTAAGTATTACAGCCTTGTTAGGTATAATAAATGAATAATATTATCTTTCAGAATTCCTATTTACGGAATAATTACCATAACACAGGATTGGACATGCATAACAAATTGGAAATGATGCGTATCTTTTGTGTCGCAGCAGAGTCTCGAAATTTTAAAGAGGCAGCAACTCAGCTGGGTATTTCCCCACAGGTAGTGACACGGGCAATAAAAGAGCTAGAAGAGCAGCGCGGAGAGATTCTGTTTTACAGGAGTACTCGACAAATTAAAATTACCGCTGATGGAGAGCGTCTGGCAAAGCAAGCACGTTTTGCGGTGGGATCGATTGATGCTTTGTTTGTAAAAGACACCAAGGAAAAACGAGATGAAATACGTGGGACTGTCCGTCTTACTGTATCGTCTGTGTTAGGGCGTAAATTGGTAGTACCTGCACTAGCAGAATTTGCCACACGTTATCCAGATATTGTCGTGAATTGTGTGCTAACAGATTCACACTCGGATGTGATCGATGAGCGGATAGATATCGGGATCAGATTTGGATTTTTGCCGGACAATCGATATGTGGCAAGGGAATTGGCTAAAGTGAACTTTTATTCTGTGGGTACGCCAGAGTTAATTGATAAGGTTGGAATGCCCAAAAAAATTATTGACCTTGATAAATACCCTCTAACAGCCCTAGTCGATCATAAAACAGGGCGTTACTGGCCATGGACATTCACCGAAAGTCGAAGCTTTACGCCATCAAAGCCTCGTTTTATTACAGATGATCTTGAAGCTGAATTTCAAGCTATTCTCGCTGGAGTCGGATTCGGACACATGCCTGGATTTCTAGTTTTGCCGTGGCTTAGGAGTGGTAAGCTCATTCAGATACTTCATGAGGAAACCTCTCCCGTTTGGCGCCTGTATTTATATCGTCCACAGCGGGGCCCGACACCTTTGCGAATCCGAGCATTGTTTGATTACTTAGCGGAAGTGCTGGGCCATATAGAAACCTGAATCAGATGGAACTAACCTTTTTTCTAGAAAGTAGAAATCCGATAAGACCATCATGTATTCAGAGTAACTACAATTTTTCCTATTTGCTGATTTGATTCAAGATAGCGCTGAGCGTCATGCATGTCCTCAAAGTTAAAGCAACAGTCGATCACTGGACGAAGATACCCTGCACCTATACTGCTAAGAATAAATCGTCTGGCTTGCTCCCTTAGAACAGGGTCATGGAGAACCTCTAGGAACAAAAAACCTCGCATGGTTAAGCTCTTGCGTAATGCAACTTTAAGGGGAAATGGTGTGATCTCCGGGCTAAGTGCACCATGCATAACCATAGTTCCTCCCACAGACATCGCTTTTGCAATCTGTTCAATATGTGGCCCTCCTACAGCATCGAAGGCGACATCAAGATATTCTCCACCCAAACGTGAAACAAGCGCCTCATACAAATCTGGTTCATCTTCACTGGCTATAACATTTTTAACACCGAAATCCAGTAAACGTTGCTTTTTCTCTATCGTTTGTGTACTTGCAATGACCTTAGCACCCGCTGCTTCAGCTATCTGTATCGCAGCTAGTCCTACACTACTTGAAGCTGCTGTGATCAAGATCGTTTTTCCTTTCGAAACTCCACCAGCATGGATTACACCACCCCAAGCCGTCAAATACTGCATCCAGATTGAAGAAGCTTCTTCCCAACTTAAACTATCGGGTTTGTGAACTAAAAAAGTTTCTGGAATCAGAAGCTTGTCCGCATATGTCCCATATTTGGCTAGATTGTCAGTCGGAAGAATCGATACTGCATCTCCTGGAGAAAATTGGCGTACACCTTCACCTATCGCCAGAACTATGCCTGCTCCCTCATATCCCAGACGAGAAGGGAATACTGCCTTTTGAATATAAGTACCACGCCGAAACATTACATCAGCCCGGTTGAGTCCGATCGTTTTCATCTGGATTAGAACTTCTCCTGCGGCTGGTAAAGCCACAGGAAGTGTTTCTAATGTCAGAACATCTGTATCTCCAATAGAATTGAAGCGCCAAGGCTTGGCCTGAAGTGCGTTAAATGACATCAATAACTACCTTAATATTGGCAGAACGATCTTGAACAGCATCATGAGCCTCAATCGCTTGGTCTAGAGTAAAATGACGAGGATCAACAAGAGGACGCAGTTTACCTTCCTCAACGAGACGAGTAGCGATCTTAAGGACATCACCATGATGAGAACGGCGATTGCCTGTTAACATCGGCAATAGGACGAATACGCCAGACAGTGTGGCACACCGTAGGGATGAACTCGCTAAATGATGATTACCAAATGCAGCACAGCTGGTAATGTGGCCATAGTGAGTTGTCATGGAAAGTGAAGCTTCGAGTACTGGACCGCCCACAGTGTCGTAAACAATGTTAAAACCTTGACCCTCAGGGCTTGCAGCAATAATGTCATCGGAAGATGCTGTTGTGTAATCGAGAGGTGTTGCACCGAGTTCTGAAATCAGTGATTGATCAGCTGTACGACCAGTCGCCCAAACATTTGCATCAAGTGCTTTTGCAAGCTGAACAACCATATAACCAACGCCACCAGCACCACCCTGAACCAGTACAGTTTGCCCTGGTTGGACCTTCGCATTATCCACTAAACCTTCCCAAGCGGTGAGGAACGTCAATGGTAGTACTGCTGCCTCGCGCATAGAGATATTGCGTGGCTTTAATGCGATCAAATCAGCATCTGCTACAACATATTCTGCTAAAGATCCTTGAAGACCACGAACGCCACCTATCAGACCGTAAACTTCATCTCCGACGTTGAAGTGGGTGACACCTTCACCAACAGCAGTTACAACCCCAGCCATATCCGTTCCCAACACGGCAGGAAGCTCTGGCATAGCATATGGTGCTTCACCAAGACGAATTTTATAATCAATAGGGTTTACACCACTAGCATGAATACGTACTAGAACTTGCCCAGCCTCTGGTTGAGGTATAGGGAGTTCTACACGTTTAAATTCATGATCACCAAAATTTTCTAGGATAAGAGCATTCATCATCTTATTCATAATTGTTCCTTATTCTTAACTGGGGGATGATGTGCACAGTATCAAAGTAAAATAATCCAATAAATGATATTTATAGGATTTAATAATTCCTAAATAATGAATAATAAATATCATCCGCTCACTAAAAATATTCTAGTACAGTCTGTAAAGGCAGTTTAATCTAAACTGTCGGTAGTATTTTCAAGGCTTGAAACGTTCAAAATATCTACAAAGTGGCTAAAATTTGAAACATAATTCTAAAAGGTCACAGCATTACAAAGAACATGAGACAAAATAAAAAATGGGAGCTAAAAGTCCCATTTTTTTTGTGACTTTCGCATAAGCTCTATGATGTTAATTTAAAAAAACTAAAAACAGGGATAGAAAATTTTCGCTAAAGATCTTTTTAATTTTCGATTTATAAAAATTATTGCTTTTTTTATACTATGGGGTACTATAGTATTAATGCTAGCAAATAAGGAGGTCTGATGCCTAATCAGGTTGAAGACAAAAAAAAGATTCTTCTACGCGTCAGAAAGATCAAAGGTCAGACGCAAGCGATTGAAAAAGCGTTAGAAGACAATGTGGAATGTGGTGCAATTCTGCAACAAATATGCTCTGTGCGTGGTGCTATTAATGGTTTGATGAATGAAATGTTGGAGGTTCATTTAAAGGACACTTTAGTATCAGGTGAAACCACAGAACAACAACGAAAAGAAGAATTGGCTGAAATCGCCAAGATTCTAAAATCATATTTAAAATAGATCTGTATAAGGAATTATTCCATGAAGTCACGTGCTGCTGTTGCGTTTGGTCCTGGTCAACCTCTTCAAATTGTTGAAGTTGATGTTGCACCACCAAAGAAAGGTGAAGTATTAATTAAGATCTCCCATACCGGTGTGTGTCATACAGATGCATTTACTTTGTCTGGCGATGATCCTGAAGGTGTTTTTCCGGCTATTCTCGGGCATGAAGGTGCTGGTGTTGTAGTTGAGGTTGGTGAAGGCGTGACTAGCGTCAAACCAGGTGATCATGTTATTCCACTTTACACTGCTGAATGTGGCGAGTGCGTATTCTGTAAATCTGGAAAATCGAACTTGTGTATTTCCGTTCGCGAAACTCAAGGTAGAGGCGTAATGCCAGATGGTACCACTCGTTTTTCCTACAATGGTCAACCGATTTACCACTATATGGGCTGCTCAACGTTCAGTGAATACACTGTAGTGGCAGAAGTATCATTGGCTAAAATCAATCCTGAAGCCAATCACGAACATGTCTGCTTACTGGGTTGTGGGGTAACAACGGGTATCGGTGCAGTACATAACACGGCTAAAGTACAAGAAGGTGATAGTGTTGCGGTCTTTGGTTTAGGTGGTATTGGTCTGGCAGTCGTACAAGCCGCACGTCAAGCTAAAGCAGGGCGTATTATTGTGGTTGACATGAATCCAGATAAATTTGCGCTGGCAAAAGAGTTTGGTGCAACGGACTTCTTGAACCCTAAAGATTACGATAAACCAATCCAGCAAGTCATTGTCGAAATGACTGGCTGGGGTGTAGATCATTCATTTGAATGTATTGGTAACGTGAATGTGATGCGTGCAGCCCTTGAAAGTGCACACCGTGGCTGGGGACAATCCGTAATTATTGGTGTAGCTGGCGCAGGTCAGGAAATCTCTACCCGTCCATTCCAACTGGTTACTGGTCGTAAATGGCTAGGTTCTGCCTTTGGTGGGGTAAAAGGTCGTACGCAACTTCCAGGAATGGTTGAAGATGCCATGAAAGGTAAAATTCAATTAGAACCATTTGTGACACATACGATGGGCTTGGATCAGATCAATGAAGCCTTTGATCTAATGCATGAAGGTAAGTCAATTCGTACTGTAATTCATTACGAATAATTCCGTCAGACCTTATACTTTTCCATGCATGTGAATCATGAATGACATGCATGGAATCCTCTAAAACGGCACATCATCTGTAAAACAGATCTATCTATGTATCCATCATGTATAGGTTCAACAAACCTACCTACATTTTAAATCTTTATCAGTATTCTCTGTGGAGAATGTCAGACTCTTTGTTTACTCGATTTCTCATGAAGTCTTGCTCAACATAGGTAATTGATTATGGAAATAATTGAGAAACATGCTTCTTTTGGTGGATCGCAAGAAGTGTATCGCCATCAGTCAATAGCATTAAACTGTTCAATGAAATTCTCAATATATCTGCCACCTCATGACAAAGATGAGCGGTTGCCAGTGTTATATTGGTTATCAGGATTGACTTGCAACGAACAGAACTTTATTACTAAAGCCGGAGCACAAAAGTATGCGGCTGAACATAAAGTCATTATTGTTGCACCAGATACCAGCCCACGTGGAGAGGATGTACCAGATCATGCAGATTATGATTTAGGCCAAGGCGCAGGATTCTATGTGAATGCAACACAAGCACCCTGGTCGCAGCATTTCAAAATGTATGATTATATTGTGGAAGAGCTCAGAAATCTGATTGACCTGAATTTTCCGACCAATCAAGTCCAAAGTATTATGGGTCATAGCATGGGTGGTCATGGTGCATTAGTAATTGGATTAAAAAATCCTGAGCTGTATAAAAGTATTTCTGCTTTTGCACCAATTGTTGCACCTAGCCAAGTACCTTGGGGGAAAAAGGCTTTTACACACTACCTAGGTGAAACCGAAACTTTATGGAAAAGCTATGATGCGATTGAATTAATCAAAAACGCTGAAGTTCATTTACCTATTTTAGTCGATCAAGGAACAGCTGATGATTTTCTTGAAGAACAGTTAAGGCCTAAGCTTCTTAGTGATATTTGTTTGGAACAAGAATATCCTCTGACACTTAACCTAAGAGAAGGGTATGACCATAGCTATTACTTTATTGCGAGCTTTATAGAGAAACATATAGAGTTTCACAGCAAATTCCTAGCTAAATAACTTTCATAGATATGAGGATGTACAATATTGTTCTTGAATGCTTCTTGAGCAATATAATTTCCAGATGAAGAGGTCAGCTTATAAATCTAAGGTAGAGTCAATTGATCCTTATATAAATAAGATTGAATTTAATCATCTCATATCTTGATTTTTTGATTCAAATGTTAATGATATTAACTTGAATAAATTCATAGCATTATGTCGAAATAAAAACCTAAATTTTGGCTCAGCTATGGGAATTTTTTTAACTTTTATACAACAAAACTTTCTGACATGCATACATTAGCAATGTCAGAATCAGTTTGAATTATAATCAATTATGGAGTTTTAGTCATGCTTAAAACAGCTTTATATGTCCGTCTTGAAGCTAAACCGGGTAAAGAAGACGAAGTGGAAGCTTTTCTTAAAGCCGGTTTACCTATTGTCATGGAAGAACCTGCGACAGTTGCGTGGTTTGGCCTACGTCTTGGACCTACAACATTTGGTATTTTTGATGCATTTCCTGATGAGGCGGGTCGCCAAGCGCATTTATCTGGCAAGGTTGCAGCTGCTTTGATGGCTCAGGCCGAAGAGCTATTTTCAGAGCCACCATCTATTGAAAAAGTAGATGTTTTGGCGAGTAAACTACCAGCTTAAACCGATGCTTAAATGTATGAGGGTGCTGTCTGAAATTTTGAATGAAAGGCAGCACTTTAACGCTTTGAGGTTTGTCATAGGCTTTTTATTCAAGTTGGGCTACTTTATTTATTGGCTTAATCTCATCATTTACATGGGTCAATATCCAAAACAGGGTAAATAAACGAATGCAACTATTTACATGCTTTATATTGAACCAATCTATCTAATTTACTGTCACATTTGTACATCTGCTAAACCGTGCCAATCTGCTTTTAAAATATTTAATCATTGCTATTTTGTATGAGCCATTCACTGTTTCAGCCAATGCGTTCACAACCATGTCAGTAGTCATACGTGTTGATACCTTTCATCCAACAATCGCTCGTGAAAATACATCAATAATAAAAGCGGTATAGAACAAGCCTGAATTTGTTTAACCATCACTAAAGTTGCAAGCTGAAATAATTTTTATAAAAATAGACGACTGGTCTATTTTTATGTATAGTTAGCACATGGTGTAGGCAAAAGCCGTAGTGTTGTCCGATTTTTTAAAAGTTTATTTGATGAATAACGGTGGTTTTTCAAATCAATTAACTGATCATTCTAGGATAAAAATATGCTGAATTTTAACTTTTATAATCCGACCCGCATTATTTTTGGTGGCGATACAATAGCTAAAATCAATGACTATGTGCCTACAGAAGCAAAAGTATTAATGTTGTTTGGTGGTGAAAGTGCACGTAAGAATGGTACTTTAGCTGAAGTGCGTGAAGCATTAGGTGCAAGAGAAATTCATGAATTTGGCGGAATTGAGCCGAATCCGAGTTATGAAACCCTCATGAAAGCTGTAGAGCTGATTCGTGAACAAAAGATTGATTTCTTGATGGCTGTCGGTGGTGGATCGGTAATCGACGGTACTAAATTTATTGCAGCAGCAGTCAATTATACAGGGGATACATGTGAGATTTTAGAAACCCATGGTAATAAAATTACCCAAGCTTTGCCTTTTGCGAGTGTACTCACCCTTCCGGCAACTGGTTCAGAAATGAATAGCGGTGGGGTAGTAACCAGAAAATCGACCCAAGCCAAATTGTCATTTAGCAGTCCCTATGTTTTTCCGCAATTTTCCGTACTTGATCCGAATAAAACTTTTAGCTTGCCGACGCGCCAGTTGGCTAATGGCGTGGTCGATGCATTTATTCATGTCATGGAACAGTACTTAACTCACCCTGTGAATGCACACGTACAAGATCGTTTTGCCGAAGGTCTATTGCAAACTTTGATTGAGATTGGATCGAAAATCTTGGAAGATTCAGCAGATTATGACACGCGTGCGAATTTGATGTGGGCTGCTAGCATGGCACTGAATGGGCTAATTGGAGCTGGTGTACCACAAGATTGGTCAACCCATTTGATTGGACATGAGCTCACGGCTTTATATGGTATTGATCATGCTCGTACCTTGGCCATTGTGTTGCCGTCCAATCTACAAGTGCGTCGTCAAGAGAAGCGAGAAAAATTACTACAGTATGCAGCTCGTGTCTGGCAGATTGTCGAAGGTGATGAAGAACAACGTATTGATACTGCTATTGCTCGTACTCGAGCCTTCTTTGAGCAACTTGGATTGCCGACTCGTCTTAGCGATTATGGACTGGGGGAGACAGATATTGAGATCATCATTACGCAACTTAAATCACATAATCTTACACAGCTAGGCGAACATAAAAATGTTTCATTAGAGATCAGTCGCCAAATTCTCGAGATGAGCATCTAAGCTAAATGCGCGTATCTGGCATGCTCTGACCCTGTAACAATGCTCCTCAATCATGAAAATTATCGGAGAAATAACATGAAAATTTTAATCGTTTTAACTTCACATGATCAACTTGGCAATACTGGTAAGAAAACAGGTTTCTGGCTAGAAGAACTTGCTGCACCGTATTACACCTTTATTGACTCTGGTGCTGAAGTTACGCTGGCGTCGCCTCAAGGTGGGCAGCCACCACTAGATCCGAAAAGTAATTTAGCCGATGCTCAAACTGAAACCACTCATCGTTTTGAAGCAGATCCAACTGCAATGCAAGCATTGGCACAGACACATAAACTTAGCGAAATTTCTGTAGCTGATTATGATGCAGTGTTTTATCCAGGCGGGCATGGCCCATTGTGGGATTTAGCAGAAGATCCGATTTCAATTTCTCTGATTGAACAGGCGATTCAGTCTGGCAAACCTGTTGCAGCAGTGTGTCATGCCCCGGGTGTTCTTCGTCATGTGAAAGCGAGTAATGGAGCGCCCTTAGTTAGCGGTAAATTAGTGACTGGTTTCACCAATACTGAGGAGGCCGCTGTAGGTTTGACTGAAATTGTACCATTTTTAGTCGAAGACATGCTTAAACAAAACGGTGGTCATTATTCTAAAGTTGATGATTGGCAAGTACATGTTCAAGTAGATGGCTTGCTGGTTACTGGACAAAATCCAGCATCTTCTGCTGCAACTGCCTCAGCATTACTTCAATTGTTGAAATAAAGAGTAGCTAGTGTCTGTTGTGGTGCTTAGCAGTGAATAAACTTCTGACTCTGAGCAACTGGCGCAATAAGCAAAATAACCCTCCCTTAATGGTGAAGGGCCTGAGTTAATAGCTTTCCTTCCTTTATTTTTTCTATATACAGGAAGGAAGGGTATTTTTTTAATTTAGATCAATTAAGTCATGATGACTTGGATACAATGAAATGAAAGACAGCAAACTATTTCAAAACTTAAGCTTAGGCCCTTATGTTTTGCAAAACCGTATTGTATTGCCACCATTAACGCGGTCGCGCAGTACTCAGCCAGGGAATATTCCAAATGAACTGATGGCAACCTATTATCAACAGCGTACCGGTGCAGGATTTATGGTCACCGAAGGTACGCAAATCGAGCCACGTGGTCAAGGCTATGCTTGGACACCCGGTATTTACAGCTCTGAACAGATTGCTGGATGGCGTAAAGTGACGGAAGCAGTGCATGCTAAAGGAGGCATTATTTTTGCACAACTTTGGCATGTTGGGCGTGTTTCACATACATCTTTGCAACCCAATCATGCATCACCGGTCGCGCCCTCGGCTATTAGGGCTGATAGTAATGTTAAAGTCTTTATTGAGACCGGGCCCAATGCAGGTGCCTTGGCTGATCCTTCAATGCCACGTGCTTTAAGCAATGCAGAAGTTAAAGAATTAGTGCAACTCTATGCTCAAGCAGCACGCAATGCCTTGGCTGCTGGTTTTGATGGGGTTGAAATTCATTGTGCAAATGGTTATTTGGTGAATCAATTTATCTCTGCACATAGTAACCACCGTGAAGATGAATATGGTGGATCACTAAACAATCGTTTGCGTTTTTTACGTGAAGTAGTAGAGGCAGTTGCTGAGGTGGTTGGTGCAGATCGTTTAGGAGTGCGTTTTGCCCCGCTATTTGAAAGTACAGAGGAAGATCGTGTTTACATGGGGTTGGTTGAAGATGATCCACATGTGACTTATATTGAAGCCATAAAAATACTTGAAGAAGTTGGGATTGCCTATTTATCGATTGCAGAAGCTGATTGGGATAATGCACCAGAACTTCCTCATGATTTTCGTAGAGATGTCAGAGACACTTTCAGTGGTCGGATTATTTATGCAGGTCGATATACGGCAGAAAGAGGGACTCGAATTTTAGAGGCAGGGCTGGCCGATTTAATTGCATTTGGACGCCCATTTATTGCGAATCCAGATTTACCCGATCGCATCGCCAATGGTTGGCCATTGAATGCAGTAGATGCAAGTACTATGTATGGTGGGGCGGAAAAAGGCTATATTGATTATCCAGCTTACGCAGATTAATCTCGACTAAGTGAGTTATTTTGCCAACCTTTGTGGTTGGCAAAATAAGAACTTAGGATTGCTGTTGCCAGCATAACTTCTTCTTAAAACAAATTCTTAAAATTTTTTAGCTGTGTAATGAGCCAACCTGCCAGTGGGAAAGAAATCAGTTGCGTTACTGGCACTAATACTATGACTTCAATCAACACCATCATCGGGAAACTTTGATGCTCAGTAATTGGCTTTAATAAAGTGAGTACCAGTAATAGTGTGGGATATAAGCCTAAATATCCGACTAAAATACGAGTCATGAGGGCTTTAGGAGGAGAATTCATTGTGCGCTATACTCATAGATTGTTAATTGATCTAATAGCAACACATTAATAAGTAATCATTGGACTGCTATTATTAATTATGTAATTGATATTTAATTTAATTTTTATGAATCTTCACCTTTTAATAGAAATTTAGTTGCTCTCAGAGCTTGATGTAATGGTGTTTTATCTTTTTGCAACTTACTCAGTAATGCTGCACCTAACCACATTTGGTAAAGTACTTGTGCCAAAGTCGAGGCCTCGGTATCTGCTTGGATAGATTGATCCTGTTTACCCAAATCAATTAAAGCAGCAATCCGTTGGATTACATCATCGACGCCAGCGGACATAATGGAGCGCATATCTTCGGATAGATCGGCAACTTCTGCGGCAAGTTTCACAATTAAACAGCTATCCGCCCAACCACACTGTGTTTTAGGATCTTCTATCCATAAATTAAAATACTCAATCAGCTTTTGATAAGGGGATTTATCACTACGCCATACATCATTTAAACGGACTTGGTAATTGTCTACATAATGCTGTACCAATTCACATCCGAAAGCTTCCTTAGATTGGAAATAATGATAAAACGAGCCTTTAGGGATCTCACAGCTCTGTAAAATTTCCTGTAATCCTACACCGGTAAAACCTTTATGCAAAATCAGGTCTGAACTGGTGTTAAGAATGTGTAAGCGCTTCGCTTCAGACTTTTTAATAGGAGTAGGCTTCATATTAATTATTTACTCTATTGTAAAAAAATAGACCAGTCGTATTGTTTTTTATTATAACTCATCTACAATGGATGTAAAGAAATTTTAATCTTAATTTTTAATTGTGAAGAGAAATACTTCTAAATAAAACATGGAGTTATATGTGTGAAAACAGTTATTAATCAACGCATCGTTTTAGCTAAACGGCCAGTGGGTGAGCCAAAACACAGCGATTTTCGTATTGAGCAAGTTGAGCTCAATGAACTTAAACAAGGCGAGATATTGTTAAAAACCATTTACTTGTCACTCGATCCTTATATGCGTGGTCGCATGAGTGATGCTCCTTCATATGCAGCACCGGTTGAAATTGGTGAAGTGATGGTCGGTGGAACAGTCAGTCAAGTGGTGGCCTCTAAAAACCCAAAATTCAAAGAAGGCGAGTGGGTTCTTTCAGGAAATGGCTGGCAGGGCTACGCAATTTCTAATGGGACTGCATGTCAAAGCTTAGGTATGCAACCTGAACATCCATCTTGGGCATTGGGTATTTTGGGAATGCCAGGATTTACTGCTTATATGGGGCTGTTGGACATTGGTCAGCCTAAAGCCGGTGAAACTTTAGTCGTTGCAGCTGCAACGGGACCTGTTGGTGCTACGGTTGGACAGATTGGCAAACTTAAAGGTTGTCGCGTGGTTGGCATCGCAGGTGGGCCTGAAAAATGCCGTTATGCTGTAGAAGAACTCGGCTTCGATGCTTGTATCAATCATCATGATGAAAATTTTGCAGAACAATTACAACAAGCAGCTCCCAACGGTATTGATATTTATTATGAGAATGTCGGGGGTAAAGTGTTTGATGCGGTATGGCCATTGCTTAACTCTGCGGCACGTGTACCGGTGTGTGGTGTGGTTTCCCAGTATAACGCTACCGAGCAAGCACAAGGGCCAGACCGTTTACCGGGCTTTATTTCCACCCTTTTAAAAAAGCGTATTCGCATGCAAGGCTTTATTATTTTTGATGATTATGGCAGTCAGTATCCGGAATTCTATCAGCAAATGTCTGAATGGTTGAAAGACGGAAAAATCAAATATAAAGAGCATATGGTGCAAGGTTTAGATAACACGATCAATGCTTTCAATGGTATGTTGAAAGGCGAAAACTTTGGCAAAGTGGTTGTAAAAATTTAAAAAAATAGGAATTATCATGATCACACTACATCATTTAGATCAATCACGTTCTTTTCGCATTTTGTGGTTACTTGAAGAAATCAAGCAGCCCTATGAGCTGAAACGCTATTATCGTGACTCAAGCACGCATTTGGCCCCTGACTCTTTAAAAACCATTCACCCTTTAGGGAAATCTCCAGTATTGGAATGGGATGGCAAAATTATTGCAGAGTCGGGTGCGATCGTTGAGTTATTAATTCAGAAACTTGCGCCGCATTTAGCACCAGATATGGATGAACCTACCTATGTCGATTATCTACAGTGGATTCATTTCTCAGAAAGCTCTGCCATGCTGCCATTTTTATTAAAAACGTTTAATGCGATTGAAACCAAGCAGGGTACGAAGTTGGTATTTCTAGAAAATTATACTCAAGTTGAGTTCGATAAAGTATTTAGCCATTTAAATGAATATTTAAAAGATAAAGAATTTCTAGTGGCAGACCGTTTAACCGGTGCTGACTTTATGATGGGCTTTGGACTACATGCTTTAGTTTATCATATGGGACAAGGTGAAAACTATCCCCATATCCAACGTTACGTAGCAGGTTTAAGCCAACTACCTAGCTGGCAAGCCGCAGTACAAGTTGAACAAAATGGTGTGAAAAGTCAAAAATAGCAAGATTGTTTTTTTAAGGCAATTGAGAAAAAGAATCATGATTGACAAGTACATCTGGTTATAAAATAAGCTGACTGAACCGTACCGGGTTTGTCGGAGACCAACTTTCCTGAGATGAGAAGCATTGCTTCGCAAGACGTAGCGAAGCGTAGTGTTCCAATGAAAAAAGTAAAATATACCCCTGAAATCAGAGATAGAGCGGTTCAATTATTGATTGATTACCAAGACGGTATCTCAGGTGAATGACTTTACGTATATTCAAACAAATTCAGGCTGGGTCTATACCGCCTTTATTACTGATGTGTTCTCACGAGCAATTGTTGGATGGAAAGTATCAACACGTATGAATACAGATATGGTGCTCGATGCACTTGAGCAAGCATTACACGATTGAGGTATGCCAAGGAATGTGATTCATCATTCCGACAGGGGTGTGCAATATCTTTCGATTCGCTATACCAATCGTTTAGGAGCAGAAAATTTACGAGCATCAATCGGTACAATGGGAACTCATACGATAATGCTTTGGCTGAAACAGTGAATGGCTTATACAAAACAGAGATGATTGAATATTTAAAAGCAGATTGGCAAAGTTTAGCAGATGTACAACTTGCGACATTAAATTGGGTAGATTGGTTCAATAAAAAGCATGTACACAGTGCACTGGGTTATGTATCGCCTTTTGAGTTTGAAGCAATGTACTATGATAAGATTAATCCGTTAGGTCAGGTGGCCTAACTTAAATAAAAAAATCTCCGATAAATCCGGTAAGGTTCAAAATGCGATTTATTGCTTTTTTATGTAAAAAAAAGCAATATTTGTTTTATTGTTAAATTATAACAATTAGTATAAATACACCTATGATTTACAGATGAAAAAGGTAGTTAAATGAAATATTTTTTAAGTTTAACTTTGTTAGTTTTAGCAATGACTGGGTGTACTTCGAGTCCAAAGACTGAAACTTTACAAGATAAGGCTACAAGCAATACTTCAGCTGATACGCAGGTCCTTAAATTTTCTGGTCCGAATGGTTTATTAATTTTTCTGAAATCATCGGATAACTTTGAAACTGCTTTAATGACTGATAACTCAGGCATGGTATATCGTTTAAAGCAAACAGTTGCTGGTAGTGGTATTCGTTTAGCTAATAATAATGGAGTTTCAATTCACTTTAAACGTGGTGAAGGGGTTGTTGAATTTGTAAAAGATCAGCCAATCAGCATTACTGAAGTAAAATAATAAGGTTTAAACTTTAAGAGAACCCCACACCATAATCTGCATACCGAAAGTTGGACACTATTCCTTGAAATGTGGTCAAACATGATCAAGGACTAATTCGCACTCTGTTAATGGGTGAATTCAAACATGAGGTGCGACAGTTTCAAAAGCCTTATGATAATCTGTGTGATTCATAGACATCACTTCAATATAATGGGTGTCTATGAACAGAGAAATTCAACAAAGACTCGTATGGGTTAAATTATTTGAAGAGACCAATAATACTGGCCTGGTTTGTCGGAGATGTGGCATTTCTAGACCAACTTTACGCAAGTGGTGGAAACGATATTCTGAACAAGGTATTGATGGATTAAGTAGTCATAGTAAATGTCCCTTAAAATCGCCAAATACTAAAATCAATGCTGAGCTAGAAGCTTTAATATTGGGTGGTGTTTCAAAAAGTATGCTGGCATTAAACGAATCCATTATTGATATAAAAGAACACTAAATCAAAGGCTTTGAAATGATTTTCAAGCTTTTTGGAGAAGTTGCAGCTTCTCCTAAAGCCTCGC
>NZ_PQLP01000052.1:0-15631 GCF_002918965.1 Acinetobacter sp. ACNIH3
GTTATATATTTTTTAGGCTTCTTAATAATAAAAATAAATACCTATTAAAAGGCGAATTATAAGAATTAATTTATTATTTTAATAAGGATTTTACTCATGAAACTCAATATTATAGCAACAATGCTGCTTGCCTCTACGGGAATGATAATGACTGGCTGTGGTTCAGATTCAGGCAGTTCTGGTAGCTCTACACCACCATCTCAAACGACCCCGGAAGAAACCGTCACGCCAGCAAATGGAGTGGAACGATTAATCATTACTGATGCAAGTCATCTGGCGCTTGCAGATGCTGACATTCGAATTTTATCAGCTGCACAATGGAGTAATAATGTCACCAGTATTTCTGATAATAATACGGTTGATCACAGTCTCTTTGTCCAGTATGACCGTCTTCCGGTGATTAATGATTTTTCCTCGGCACGAGAATATACAACAGACCATTTGGGTGTTTCTGGTTCAGTTCATTTAGCACCAGGTATTTACTATATTTTGGTCAGAAAGCATTCTGAAACTGCAATCGTGCCATTCATTATTCATCCGACAAATACCAATAAGGAATTGTCGATCAATGTGCCTTTGACTTGTAATAATGCTGAATGTGAAACGATTCATCCGGTAAATGAAGCAATTATTGGGACACTATCAGGGCAAGTTTTGGCGCAAGGTCAGCCTTTGGCAAATGCACAGGTTTCATTATCAGGTGGTGCCGCTACCAATGGCGCATTCGTTACAGCATTAACTGATGCGAAAGGATATTTCAGTCTAGCTTTTAATGTATCTGATGAGCTTGGCGATACCTTAAAAAATGCAACGCTTATGATCAGCGCACCCGGGTATATAAGTCTAACAAAGCAGGTTGCAGTGACTTCCTCTATTTCAGGGGGTAGTCAATTTACCTTGATACCAAATACTGAAGCTACGACCAGTATTTGGCAGGAAACTTTTGAAGAAGACTCTGCTACCCGAGATGAATGGGAAAAGGCCTCTACAGTTGAAGAAACAAAATGGTCTTTACTGCAAAAAAATCACAAGATTATCAATAAAGATGTGAACCGTTTAGTGACCTTGGCACCAGATGATAGCAGTAATGGCAAACTGCCAGATCCTGCTCAAGGCAATTATGCATATTGGTATGGCAATGGTGTTGCAGGTAGTTTCTTAAATAAAGAAGCCAGTCTTTTAACCGAGGAAGGGCAGCCAGTAGAAACAAGACTGAATGGCGGAACGTCAGAACAGGCGTATTATGGAACACTGACTTCACCAGTAATTGACCTGAGCACTATACAAAAACCAATCAGCTTAAGTTTTAAAACCTGGTGGGAAATTGAATCAGTAAATCCAAGTAGCAGAGGGTATGATGCCATGGATGTGGAAGTTTCAGTCAATGGAGAGGAATTTAAAAAACTGGCGCGATTAAATCCACTGTCTGATCCACAAACAGATTATAACCGCTGGTCAATTCCATTCTCAAACTTTGGCTTTAACCTTGCGCCTCAATTTGCCCAGCAAGAAGCTATTTCTTTAGATGAATATGCGGGCCAATCCAATATTAAAATCCGGTTTAAATTCGATACTGTCGATCAGTACTATAATGCATACCGTGGCTGGATTATTGATGACATTGTGATTCAGAACCAGCCTGGTACTTTCCCGCTTTATAGCGACAATGAGGAAGTAGATGACGAGGTTTCGATGTTTGTCGCAAAAGCAGCGAAAGCTTTAATGCAATCGGCATCGAATTCCCGATGGATAGAAAATCCGCCAGAGCGTACTCAATAAAATAGCATATAAATAAATCATATAAAAAAGCGAGCAGACTAATCTGCTCGCTTTAAACTTATAAGAAAATCAAAATTTTTTCTTTTTAGAAAAATATAAACCTTTCATCTATATCTTTCCGGTTGCTCCCAAATAATTTACCTGGAAGTGAAGCGACCTCGGTCATCGCGTGGCGGGGTATTTCTTCCGCCTCGACCTCCCGAACGCCCGCGATCGTCATCATCATCGTCATCACGGCTACGACCACGTCCACGATTACTTGAACGGCCACGATCGTCATCATCATCGTCATCACGGCTGCGACCACGGCCTCGACCATTTGAGCGGCCACGATCGTCATCATCATCGTCATCACGGCTGCGACCACGTCCTCGACCGCCAGAATGACCGCGATCATCATCGTTGTCATCACGGCTGCGGCCACGACCTCGACCACCGGAACGGCTGCGATCGTCATCATCATCGTCATCACGGCTGCGGCCACGACCTCGACTGCTGGAACGACCGCGATCGTCCTCATCATCGTCATCACGGTTACGACCACGACCATTTGAGCGGCCACGATCGTCCTCATCATCGTCATCACGGTTACGACCACGACCTCGACCACTTGAGCGGCTACGATCGTCATCATCATCGTCATCACGGCTGCGACCACGTCCACGACCACTTGAGCGGCCACGATTGTCATCATCATCGTCATCATGGCTGCGGTCACGACCTCGACCGCTGGAACGACCGCGATCGTCATCATCATCTTCATCATAGCTGCTGCGGCGTCCTGAATGACTACGGCTACCAGGTTCACGGGCTTCTTCTGAGGTAAATTCATGTGCATTACCGCTTCGATGAGCCGCACGTCCTGCTTCTCTGGCTTCTTCAGAGCTAAATTCGTGAGCATTTCCACTGGCATGGGCAGCTCGACCGCCTTGACTTGCTATTTCTCGTTGTCTTTCGGAGTCCATACTTGCAAATCCGCGATTTGAAGTATCTGTATCGTTATCATTATCTTGAGTTGCCATTTTTTTCCTTCCTTTAAATTATTTTTTCAGCAAAGGTTAATTTGCCTGTACTAAGGTAGGAGCTAAAAGCTAAATACAGAATGGATATTATGTGACTGAATTTAAAAATAGTAATACGAGTTTTTATTTTTATTATTAGAAAATGAAGAGTTAGTATTCGATCTGTATTTTTTAATTACAGAGAACGACAATTCAATCTTATTATTTTACGCATAAAAATAAAGAGAGTAGAGAAATAGGAGTTATGTATATATTCTGAGACGTCTCACTATATGTTTAATTTTACTAGGTTAAGTCTGTTAATTATCTTATTAAAATAATAAGCTCATTTATAAATTTAAAAAGAATTAAGAAAATAAAAAATAACAATAATATAGGAGATAATAAATAATTTTTTAGAAGGCAGATAATTTGATCTGCTTTATATAGTTCAAGACCTTTCTGCTTCATTCGAGATAAATTGAAAGCCACCTGTCGATAAGAGTTTTTTATCAACTCTTTGATTAGAGAGGCATCGAGATTTGGCTCTTCCAATCCTGTAATTTAAGGTTTTTTATTCGTATGCCAACCGGTGCGGATATAAGGGTAAATATCTCGTAGCATTTCTCCATATTCAATTTTCAGCTTAACTGTATACATCACAGCTCTCACTGAACGATTGGGTACAACTGACCTCATTGAGAGAGTGTGATTTTCAGATGCTATTGGGTGCAAGGTCATAAGCTTTGAATAATTTAAAGAAAAGCTGTGGATAATTTAAATATTATCCACAGGTTAGTGGAAAGTTGTGAATAAATTAAGATGAACAACTCACCATGACTTCTGGGACATCACTTGGTAAAGGGCCTAAATCTTCAGGCTGTTCGAGTTCTGATTGCTTGGTAAATGGCTGGCCAAGTAACTTGAACAGGCGATCTACTTCTGAGAAGTCATCTGCTTCAGCAAGCTCGATAGCTTTCTGGGCCATATGATTACGCAAAATATAATATGGATTAGCTTTAGTCATTTGCGTATCCAGCTCAGTGGTATCTTGAAACTCGCGAATAGTTTCATACTGGCTCAAGAAACTTTCAAAAGCACGACGGTCTAAGCAATCATCCTTAATGACGTCATACTCTTTATTCTGCAAACGGATAAAGCTTTGCGTGTAGTCCAATTGCTCAGATTGCAAGATACGCAGGAACGCCATGGCACAATCAAAACTGTCTTTATGAAAACCTGGCAAGCCCATTTTCTGATTTAGACCGAGTTTATAGTGCTCAAGGAAAGTCGGCTCGTAATGCTCTAAACAAGCTGCTAAATCCTGCTTCCATTGTTCCCTGTCATAGTCAGTAGGGCAGAGTGGTACAAGATTATTCAGCCATTGCCATAAATTCCAGTGAGCAATACTTGGTTGCTGTTGATAGGTATAACGCCCTTGATAATCCGAGTGGTTATTGATCCAGTTCGGGCGGAAACGCTCCATAAATCCATAAGGACCAAAGTCCAGTGTAGAACCGGTGATATTCAGGTTGTCGGTATTCATGACGCCATGAGCAAAGCCGACCAGTTGCCACTTCGCAATCATCACAGCCGTACGTTGAATGACTTTTGTTGCAAACGCCAGAATCGGCTGCTCTGCTTCAAGACATTCTGGATAATGCCACTCCATACATTTTTGGGCAAATTCACTTAAAAGTTCAGTTTGATACTGATTGATCCATTCAAAATGACCAAAACGAATATGACACTCGGAGGTCCGTAACATCATCGCGCCAGGTTCAAGTTTTTCACGCTGAATCCCTTGAGCAGAGGAGGTAAAACCAACAGCATTACTGGAAGCAATACCTAAACAGTTTAGGGCATGGCCTGCAAGATATTCACGAATGACTGAACGTAATACAGCACGACCATCGCCCATGCGGGAATATGGTGTAGATCCGGCACCTTTTAAATGTAGATCAATAGTCTGATTATTTTTATCCAGAATTTGCGCAATCAACAGACCGCGTCCATCACCGAGCTGTCCTGCCCATTGGCCGAACTGATGCCCGGCATATACCATTGCGAGGGGTTCAAATTCAGCAAAAGTTTTCTGACCACTACAAATTTCTATCCATTCAGCTTTGTCCTGTTCCGACCACTGCAGCCGATCAGCCAAAGCCTCATTGAAATGACCTGCTTTAGGTTCTTTTAATGGAACCGGTTGTTGATGATGATAGAGGCGGGAAGGGAGCGTGTTATAACGGGCATTAAAGTGCATAGCAATCAGATTTAACGTGTGTTTAGTTCACTATAACAAAGAATGATAACGAAAACTGTTGATCATTTTTGACCAGCTATAAATAGAAAATGCCCCGAATTCGGAGCATTTGTACAGTATCTAAATTATTCAGATACTGGCGTTTTTTTCAGGTTACGAACCAGTAAATTCAAAGTTTCACGGTGATGAGACAGGCGTTGTTCCACCAGCTGGAATTCCATTTTCAACTTGTCATCCATCTGATGGATTCTTTCAGCAACTGCTGCCTTTTTCACTTGAATTTCTTTTTCTTTCAGCTTGGCCCAGTCATTCAGGGTTTGTGTGAAAGCATCATATTCAAGGGCAATCTTGCTTTTGACATTGGCAATGTCTTCATTAACATCATGACCATACACGGCAAGATCTTGCTCGGCATATTTAAACTTCATTGCCAGCTCAGCTTTCTTGATGTTAAAGCTTGGAATACGGCGTAGGTTTTTTGCCAGACCCAGTTTAGAGCAGGTCCAGATTAACCATTTTGTTGGATCATACTGCCACCATTTCACCCCATTACGGTAATCGTACTGGAAAATGTGATGGTAGTTATGATAGCCCTCACCCCAGGTGGCAATTGCTAACCAGAAGTTATCACGTGCTGTATTTTCATCGGTATATGGACGTGAACCCCACATGTGACACAATGAGTTAATGAAGAAAGTCACGTGATGGCTCAGGATCAGACGAACTAGACCACCGAGTAACAATACACCCCAGACATCGCCTACTGCCCAGCCAATAGGAAGCAGAATCGCAGCATGCACAGCAATCACCAGCGGTACATAGTACTTGTGCTGGAACATTACGACTTTGTCATTCTGCAGGTCAGGTGCATTTTTGTAGTTCGGTTCTGCTGCCGGATAATCACGAAGCATCCAGCCTAGGTGCGCATACCAGAAACCATTGGTGATCGAGTATGGATCTTTTTCGACATCATCGACATGGCGGTGATGGGTACGGTGACCTGAGCCCCAGTATAAAATACTATTTTGTACAGCAAATGTACCCATGATCATCAGAATGATTTTTAGTGGTAAAGTCGCTTCATAAGCACGATGTGCCCAAAGACGATGGTAACCCGCTGTAATACCAAGGCTACTGACGCCAAGTAAAACAAACATACTGATCCAGGCAGCAAGACTGAAATCATGGTGATACGCATACAACGGGATCGCAATGACAGCTACGATTGGCAATGCAACCAAAGCAAATACAGCGACCCAGTTAATTGGGGCTTGAGGTAGGGGAGCATTCATCTCCAACAGCACTCCTGGAACCTAGGAAGATGTTTCTGAACCTAGGAAGGTATATCTAAAAGGCCAAATCCTCTAAGCTTTATAGGGGATTGAACTTATGCATATTAACATGGGCAACAGGGTGGCACTAGCTTTATTGCACAGGTGTATTGTACTTATGAGTAACAGAATAATTAAAACGAAATGTGACATTTTTAAGCTGTGATAAGGTGCAGTTTTTAACCATCAAAATTAAGAATTTGACCTGTTAGGAAGCAGAAAATTTCTATTTAGTTCATGCGTGTATCAGTATTAGTCATATAAAAATAAGTTCAAAACAAATAGTTCTAAAAATGTATTATCAGTCATGACCATCAGGTCAGTACTTTCATGGAAGCTCTCCATAATGAGTACACTGTTAATAAGATTAGATACAGATGTATAGCAATAAGTTTACTCAGCTTTTCACTATCTGATAACTAAAAGAAAACCTCTTAAATCTAAGAGGTGGAGAAAACAAAAAATTTATTATCTTTAGAGTTGTTGCAGCATAAGTTTAGGATAATCAGTAATTAAACCTTGTACACCTAAATCACGTAATTCTTTGGCACGCTCAATATCGTTGACTGTCCATACACTGATATTCAGTTGGGCAGTTTGAGTTGCCTTAATCATTTCTTTGTTGGCCAATTCATTCATCCAACCAATCTGACAACAACCCAGTTTAAGTGCCTGATCAATGGCTTTGTGTTTTACATCAGTTTCAATCAATAAACCACGCTTAAACTGTGATTTTTGTTGTTGCAGTGCAGCATGAATTTTGGCATCAAAACTGGTAATAATAGCTGAATGTTCAAAGCCCTGGAGTTGTTGCTGTAATTCCAGGGTGATTTGTTCCGCGGCAGCTTCAGAAGCCACTTCTTTTATTTCGACTTCGATATGATCAAAGTTCTGAATGACATTTAAAGTCTGGTTTAAAAGGGGAGTTGGTTCAACCTGATTCCATTCAGACCATTGTACAGCATGATTATATGGGGACAGTTCTTCACGGCTGCATTCATAGAGATGCTTTTGCTGGCCTGTGGTACGTACAAAATTATCATCATGCATAATAATCAAGGCATTGTCTTTAAGTTGACGTACGTCAAACTCAACCGCGCGAATCCCGATTTCCTGAATATATTGAAATCCACCGAGGGTGTTTTCTGGTGCTTCCCCACGCGCACCACGATGGCCGATTATACGCATGTTGCGATAACCTGAAAAAATAAAGATAAATACATGATGTCGAATAATTATGACGGAACAATGACGATATTCTGCGCCATTGGAACTTTATTGCAAAGATCGTCGACGCAGATTTTTCTGTGGAGTTTAATAAGTTTTAGCGGTTTTATTAATCAATAGTTTCATTGATATTTTTCTGCCATAGTACTTCAGAACCGCCTTCAGCACGTTGTAAAGTACGTGAAGCTACAAATAACCAGTCTGATAGGCGGTTAAGTAGTTGAATTGAGGTTGCCTGAATATTCTGGTCACGGCTGTGTACAGACATGACACTGCGCTCAGCTCTACGGCAAACAGCGCGCGCCTGATGGGCATAGCTACAAGACAATGAACCAGCCGGCAAAATAAAGTCTTTCAGCATTGGTAAGGCTTCATTCATACGGTCAATATCATTTTCTAAAAAATCAATAGATACCGGTTGAACCAAGTTAAAACCGGGAATACAAACCTCACCACCCAAATCAAACAACCAGTGCTGGATCAGGCTAAGTGATTTGTCCCAAGTCGCTTTATCTTCAATTGAACTTATGCTGATCTGGGAGCGTAATACACCAATGGTTGCGTTGAGTTCATCGACATCACCCAAAGCGGTGATACGTAAATCATCCTTGGCAACGCGTGAACCATCACCGAGACCTGTGGTGCCTGAGTCGCCGGTACGGGTATAGATCTTACTTAAACGGTGGCCCATAATAGATCCTTAAATAATTAAATGCTGTAAATAAAAAGAATCATGCCATAGGCATGACATGATTCTCAAAAGTATTTATTTAAACTGTAGTGAACTTAATATTTGAAAGTAACACCAGCAGAGGCGAGTCGGCCACCGTTGATGTAGTAACTGCCGCTACCATAAGCTGTACGATATTTGCTATCACCCACATTTTGAATATTAGCAAATAACTTCACAGCTTCATTAACGTTGTAATAACCATGCATATCAATATTGAAATGACCTGGAATACGGACATTATCGTATGCGCTATTATCAGAAGATGAGTTAGCAGTCAGGGTAGTAGAAAAACCAAAAGTTGGTTCCTGCCAACCAGTCGTAAATGCTGCTTTTTGACGAGGGCGACGGCTCAAATCTTCATTTGTGGAATCATCTTGGGCCCGTACATAATTGTATGTTGCATTCGCATAAAGATGTTCGCCAGCCCATTTCAGGTAAACTTCAGTACCCTCAAATGTCGCCTTGTCCAAGTTTTTAAATTTATAACCCGTTGCACCAGTCGCATCAATTAAATGATCTACTTGATTTCGATATAGGGAAATACCACTACTAAACCCATAAGTAAGTTTTTGATCTAAACCGATTTCATAAGAAATACTTTCTTCCGGTTTTAAATCCGGATTGCCAGATGAACTATATAGCTCATTCAATGTGGGTGAACGGAAAGCTGTACCGATATTTGTATAAATACTAGTTAGTGGCAGAATCTGATAGCGAACAGCAGCCTGTCCTATTGTATGAGTACCATATTGTTCATGATCTTCAATACGAAGGCCAACCTGTGTGTTTAAGCCAGAATGATTGTATTGGTGTTGAATGTAATAACCTTGAGAATCTACGTCGGTATCATATTTTTTGCCATATGATAAAACGTCACCTTTAATATTCTGGAAAGTGGAACCAAGTAAAATATTTTGGTGAGGGGTGATTTGCCATTTACCGTATAGTTCAGCTTCCTGAGTTTTACTTAATACATAATCAAGTTCGCCAAGGTAATTAGGATCATTTTGATACAGATCATCTTTGAACTGAGATAATCGTGCATTTAGTTCAATAGAAGGCTGGACTTGAATATGACCTTTCAGGTTAATAATTTCATTTTTGAAATCCTGATCGGTCAAAGCACCAAAATTATCATATTGGCTGTTGCCTTCATTTTGGCTGTAGTCTAAAGACAGACCGTAAGCATCTTTATCTACACCAATTTTGGCACTATAGCCTTTTTGTTCGAAAGCAGCTTTAGGGTTATTTTTAATTTCTTTAACTGCTGTTCCATCTGTTTCTAAGCGTTGACCACGGATTTGGGCATAAAGTCCGTCTTCGGCCAGATCAGCGCCTACCAATGATTTATAAGTTTTATTTTCGCCGATTTCTCCAGTAACAAATGCACTTGTTTTTTCAGGCGTTTTCGAAATGAGTTGTATCACACCACCAATAGCATCTGTTCCATAAAGTACAGATGCTGGGCCTTTGAGAATTTCAATTTGCTTGATATCGGTCGTATCAAGGAAAGGAATACTTGCAGCACCTGTAGTTGCGGTATTTAAGCGGACACCATCCCGTAGAACTAGCGTTTGAGTCGAGTTTGTACCCCGAAGAAAAATTGAGGATTGCTGTCCCAAGTCACCTAATTGGACAATATTTGCTGAAGCTTCTGATTTTAAAAGCTCAGGAAATGAGGCTATAGGAGATTGCTCAAGGACTTGTGGCTCAATAATCGAAATTCGCGCTGGCACATTTTCAATTTTTTCCTCAGAACGTGTAGCGGTCACTACAATCGTATTTAAAGATGCTCTAGCAATATTTTGTTCAGCAGCATGAACAGAAGATGTGAAACCCAACGCAAGTGCGATCGAACCCGCTAAAGCAGCAGGCTGAAATTGAATAGTCATGATATGTGCTCCATACATTCACTCCCCGTGAATGATTGAGTTAAAGAACACAACAAGCAGGTATCCGGACTTAAATGTGCAGGGCCGTTGCCATGCTGCCAATCCACCTTCCCACATCTCTATATCGTTGTATGCAGTGGTGTAAACTGATTGATATTTCATTTTTTACCGTTGCGGGGGCAGTGCTGGATTTACACCAGCTTCCCTAAAGCAGAAAGCTTTGACTTGTTGCAAGTTGAGCGCAGTATAAGTCGAGCATGTCATTTAAACAATCTGAATAAATAAATATCAGATCGAACTTTACGCAAGCTATAAAAATTGCTTTACAATGATTTGCTCAATTTTATAGATCGGCTATGACATTGAGGAAATTTTCGAGCCAAATCAATATGCGAACCCGTGCCAAAATTTGTGGAATTACCCGAGTTGAAGATGTACATGCTGTAGTCAATGCAGGCTGTGATGCGATTGGATTTGTATTTTATCCGCCGAGTCCACGTAGTGTGACTTTAGCACAGGCTGAAATACTGATTCAGACGGTTCCCGCTTATGTACAGGCAGTGGGATTATTCGTAAATAGCAGTGCCGATGAAATTCAGACTATTTTAAAAACCGTGCCGCTGGATATCCTGCAATTTCATGGTGATGAAACTCCAGAGCAGTGTTGGTCGATAGCCAGACAGGTTGGACGCCGTTGGTACAAAGCCATTCAGGTCAAACCCGGTCTGGATGTAGTAGCTGAAATTCAAAAATATCAGGATGCAGGCGCAAGTGCAGTGCTGTTAGACGCATGGCATCCAGACTTAAAAGGTGGAACAGGGCATAGTTTTGACTGGACCACTTTCCCTAAACTCAATATTCCTTTGATCTTGGCAGGGGGGTTAAATCCTGACAATATCGAACAGGCAATTCTCACCACACATGCGTATGCGGTGGACGTGAGCGGCGGTGTCGAGTCCGCAAAAGGTATTAAAGACCAACAACTCATCGAACGCTTTATGCAAGGAGTCCTACGTGGATCAGCAAAATAATGTGATTGACTATACCCAATTCCCTGATGCAAAAGGGCATTTCGGTATTCATGGCGGGCGTTTTGTGTCAGAAACACTTATGGCAGCTCTGGAAGACCTGGAGAAGCTGTATTTCCGTATGAAAAATGACGAACAGTTTTTGGCAGAATTCGACCGTGACCTCGCTTACTACGTAGGTCGTCCAAGTCCGCTTTATCATGCTGAACGATGGTCGAAAGAGTTGGGTGGTGCGCAAATTTACTTGAAACGTGAAGACTTAAACCATACAGGTTCGCATAAAGTAAATAACACGATTGGTCAGGCGCTGTTAGCAAAACTATCTGGTAAAAAACGTATTATTGCGGAAACTGGTGCAGGTCAGCATGGTGTTGCAACAGCAACCATCGCAGCGCGTTTGGGTCTTGAATGTGTTGTATATATGGGCGCAGATGATGT
This sequence comes from Acinetobacter sp. ACNIH3, assembly GCF_002918965.1. Classification (NCBI taxonomy): domain Bacteria; kingdom Pseudomonadati; phylum Pseudomonadota; class Gammaproteobacteria; order Moraxellales; family Moraxellaceae; genus Acinetobacter; species Acinetobacter sp. ACNIH3. The sequence continues at coordinate 11,693 of NZ_PQLP01000052.1, forward strand.
AAAACGTCAGGCCATGAACGTGTATCGTATGCGTTTGTTGGGTGCAAAAGTTGTTGCAGTAGAAAGTGGCTCTAAGACTTTGAAAGATGCCATGAATGAAGCAATGCGCGATTGGGTGACAAATGTTGATACCACATATTATGCAATCGGGACGGTAGCAGGCCCACATCCATATCCACAACTGGTTCGTGATTTCCAGTCGATTATTGGTCGTGAAGCACGCCGTCAGATTCTGGAACAGGCGGGTCGTCTTCCGGATGCTCTGGTTGCTTGCGTCGGCGGTGGTTCAAATGCGATGGGCTTATTCTATCCATTCCTGAATGATCAAGATGTGAAAATGTATGGCGTTGAAGCAGCAGGTCATGGTATCGAAAGTGGTAAGCATTCTGCACCATTGAATGCTGGTCATGTCGGTGTGCTACACGGTAACCGTACTTATCTGATGTCTGACGAACAAGGTCAGATTATCGAAACGCATTCGATTTCTGCGGGTCTGGATTATCCGGGTGTTGGACCGGAACACAGCTTCCTGAAAGATATGGATCGCGTGAAATACGTACCGATCAATGATGAAGAAGCATTACAAGGTTTCCGTGACCTCACCAAGATCGAAGGTATTATTCCTGCGCTAGAAAGCTCACATGCGATGGCATATGTGACTAAACTTGCTCCAACGATGTCTAAAGACCAGATCATCATTGCCACTGTTTCAGGTCGCGGTGACAAAGACTTGATGACTGTTGCAGGCATTGATGGCGTAGAAATGGTTGAGATGTAAATAATCTCCCTAACCCTCTTTACGAAAGAGGGAATAGCCCTCCTTTAAAAAAGGAGGGTTGGGACGATTTAAAAATCGTATTCAAGCAATTGAGTGCGATTTTTTTATGCAATAAAAATCCTCCTTCTTTGTAAAAGGAGGGGGAGGCAAGGATTGAGAGTCACAGCCTTCTTTTTTAATGCTTACGTATGAGCAGATCGGTTAGACAATATAGATGTTGCCGTAAGGCTGAGGTATAGGGATATACTTGCAGCCATTACAAAATAGTTTTGTTACTTTTGCCGAAACAAAAGTAATGATTTAATAAAGAATCAATATGCAGACTTATAATGAAAATGGGTGTTTGAGAAAAATACTTCAAAAACTTTTCTGCAGGTAGATATTACTTTGGAAAAGCCCAAAGTAACCAAAGGCTTTTTAATCAGCAGACATTACATCCTGATAATGCTGCTCAACGGGCGACATCCATGTCGCAAAAAAAGTCTCCTATACAGATAACTAAAATTTTGGATCCTCAGAAAAAGAATAAGATTCAAATGAAATCAAATTCTTGCTAGTAATTTGGCGATAAACGGTAGAAAAATTTCCTTATCAAGACTAAGGAATTAGCATAATATTGAACACGGCTGTATAAACTCTCCGACTTAGATGGAATGCCTTATATGGATTTAATTCAGGCAAATGGACAACCCCGTTACGGACGTTTCAAAGAGATTCCCAAAAGTATCGATTACAATGCTTACCAGTACAAAACTCCTTATGGCCAGATTGTTGCCGGCTGGCGTAAGCATCTTAAATACAAAAAATTCAAATTCTGTAGCATTCAGCATGAACACTACAGTATTGGCGTAGCGATCGCTGATATTGCCTGGGCAGGGCATGGTTTCTTCTATATCTATGATCATCAGACCAATGAAGTACGGGAATGGAATGCGATCAATTTTCTGTCACGTCACACTGTTTTAGATGAACAGCCGCTGTTTAATCATAGTTATTTTCATAAATCTCCATACCAGATTGAAATTCAGCATGCCAATGGTGTGCGTTATATCACTGTGACCAAATATGGAGATATAAAGCTGAGTGCCCGGATTTTCTGTGCCGGAACAGATCCACTCAGTATGTGTAGTCCAACAGGTATTAATGGCTGGACTTATACCCAAAAATTAACGACTTTGGGCTGTGAAGGATATTTCGTTAACAAGCAAGGGCAGACCATCCAGTTTAATGAACGTACCTTTGCTTCACTGGATGATACCTGTGGTTTTTTGCGTCCCGAAACAGCATGGTTCTGGTTATCCTGTAATTTCTGGGATACCAAGCAGAACCGGATTGGAATTAATCTTGCATCAGGCGTGAATGAAAGCTTTGGCAATGAAAACTGTTTATGGGTCAACGGCAAGATTTATGCCTTGACCGACGTGCTGTTTCAGCAGGAATCAGAAAATCAGTGGAGTATACACTCACTGGATGAGAAGCTAAATTTGCGTGTGACTACGGGCTGGCGCCGTTATGAAAATCTGAATCTGCGTCTGGTCGGTAGCCAGTTTAGCCAATGGCAGGCACGAGTATCCGGGACCATTCAGCAGGATGATCAGGAATATGTATTGCTAGATGAATATGCTTTGCTTGAACAGCATTATGCCAAATGGTAATCATCAGCAAGAAAAAAGCCTTTAGTTAAAGGCTTTTTTATTTTCTTACTTTTATTTTTTTAGTCTTTAGCTGCTCGCCAGAATGCTTCACCCGCCTGAATTGGATCATCGGTTTCACTCAGTGTTTTTACCCAGACGTCGTATTGAGCAATCACAGGATGCTGGCTAGGATGGAAATCCTTTTTAAACCAGTCACGATACTGTTTGCCCATACGGGTCAGCTTGCCTTTTTTACCAAAGAACCATGGCAGGCCGCGAATATTCATCTGCAGACGTTGGCGTGGCGTAAACCCATCATGCTTTAACATCACATTGGCCCGATAAATGGTAAAGCCGATCATCAATACACTAGTCCATGCTAAGGTGAACTTTCGTAGATTTTCTGGTACATCACCTACTTGTTTCATTACATCAAATGCAACATCACGATGTTCCATTTCCTCGATTGCATGCCAGGCAAATAGAGCTCGCACATAAGGATGCGCTTCTTTCAAGGTGTCTTTATAAGCATAGAAGGTTTCTGCCATCAGCGCAGTCATATGCTCAGCCGCAGCGGTCATGGCAATGTTGTATTGAGGTGAGCGTTTTTCCAGTTCGAATTTAAAAATTCTGTTTAAACGCTGAATGAATTGATCTACCGGCATACCTTGCTGTTTCATGATCTGGTTCATCTTTTCATGCGCAATACCGTGTTGTGCTTCCTGACGGATAAAGTCTGCTACACGTTTTTGCAGGTCAGGATCGGCAATTTTGTCGCGGAACAGGCGTACGCTTTGAATGAAGTAGCGTTCACCATCCGGGAAAGTCAGGCTCAAGGCGTCAAACATACGGGTTAGGAAAGGATCACCGCCAAACCAGAAGCGAGGAATTTCATCAAGTTTAAAGTCAAGATTGGTGCGAACCACCGGCTGTACAGTTGTTTTTAATGGTGCATTCATCTTTTGTCATTCTTGTTGATGTCGATGCTGACAGTATGTCGACTATTACACAAATTGTTTTGACAGTTATTGCCAATTTTTATACATTTTACGCCAAATGAAAATAAAGCTTGTCAAATTGCTCCACTCATCGAGAATTACACATGCAGGACATACGAATATCAAATGGTTATATTCAACTGTGGGCTACGCATCTGCGCAGCCTGAATATAGAACCCCTGCAGGCTGATTTTCTTAAAGATCTAAATACCCCATTGCGCCATTTAATTGACCAGCCTTTTGATACTGAAGTTCCTCTTGAGTTATTAAACACAGGGCGAATTCAAACATGAGGTGCGACAGTTTGAAAAGTCTTATGATAATCAACAAGCTGAGCAAATTTCTCTAATGGTGTAAGCCAATCTAACGCTTTTCTAGGACGAGTATTCAGTGACATGGCAACTTGATTTAAATAATGCTGATCTGCCTGATTTAAATCAATCCCTTTAGGTAAATATTGCCTAATTAAACCATTCATATTTTCGCATGTGCCTTTTTGCCAGGGTGAATGTGGGTCACAGAAATTTTT
>NZ_PQLP01000053.1:0-16079 GCF_002918965.1 Acinetobacter sp. ACNIH3
AATTTTCTGACATTCATTTCTCAAATAAACTTCGAGTAATTTCTACCATCAATCAATGAAAATAATTTCGATCAATCAACCAGTAAAAATCCACACAAGTTGTTCTTCATAATCTCTTAATGATCTTCTCAATGCTTCGTCAGCATCAAGCTAGGTCGGCTATATTACTCTCTATCTCTAGAAAGTCAACTAGTAAATCAGATTATTTTTAAACTTATCAAATAAAACCTAACTCAACCAATCTTAACTAAGTTACTGTTTTATCAGAAGTTTTAATCTTCATCACCGCCGATGGATGTGCATTCTACAGTATTTCACTCCACGTGCAACCCCCTTTTTCAACAAAAACCACCGTCTGTTTATTTATTCTACAGAAATCAGCTTTTTCTCTATCTTTTGACTAAAAATGGTACAGAATCGGGCACGTTACTTAATATTTTCTTTGTCTTTCTTATAAAAAGCTTCATTACCTTTCTCTAAATCTGCATATAAACTGATTACTCTTCATATAATTTTTTATTTAAATATTCATTATCTTTTCTTTTAGCAACCGCTCATTCTTATCATTTCAAAAAATAATTTTTTCATACTTTTAAAACATATCCTCAAGAAAAACCCCGATAAATATCTTTTAGCGAAATATAGATAATTACTTCAAGCTTGTTATTTTCAATAAGTAGTGCCGCAATAATGGTTTCAGCATCGTTATTACTTATGGTTATATTATTGGACCACCAATCAGTGATCACATCAGACCAAAGCAAAATTATCTCAATAAAGTCAGACAATATACAAAGCAGAATATTTAAAGAAATAAGTAATCTAATTGAGAAGTAATTTAAAAACTCATTCTAATTTTATTTGAATTATTAAATTTCAGGCATAAAAAAACCGCTTAACGCGGTATCTTTTATCTCGACCATCTTTAAGGAGATGGTCGGAGCAGTAGGATTCGAACCTACGACCCCCTGGTCCCAAACCAGGTGCACTACCAGGCTGTGCTATGCTCCGATTTCAACTTTAAAAGTTGGGGTGAATGACGGGATTCGAACCCGCGACAACTGGAATCACAATCCAGGGCTCTACCAACTGAGCTACATCCACCATCATTTTGATTCTAAAATACCAGGCAACCAAATGGCGCGCCTGACAGGATTCGAACCTGTGACCATCCGCTTAGAAGGCGGATGCTCTATCCAACTGAGCTACAAGCGCTTTACCGATGATACTTATCATCCGCCTTGAAGAATTGGTCGGAGCAGTAGGATTCGAACCTACGACCCCCTGGTCCCAAACCAGGTGCACTACCAGGCTGTGCTATGCTCCGATTCATCTCAGCTTTCGTATCAAGCTAATCGCTTGGTACGGTGTGCATTCTAGGCGCGACGCCCAAAGACGTCAACACCTATATTTAAAAAAAATCAAAAAATCGCTTCAAGCGTATATTTATCAAGCATTTCAGATATTTTTTATACAAATTCTAACGTTTTAGACCTGCACTAAAGTCCAGCATCCGGTCAAGTGGTAATTTTGCCCGTTCTGCCAAAGCAGGATCGACATGAATTTCCTGATCACCATGTTGCAACACATGCAGAATACCATCAAGTTCATTCATCGCCATCCAAGGACAATGCGCACATGAGCGGCAGGTAGCTCCCTCTCCAGCAGTTGGTGCTTCAATCAGGATCTTGTTCGGTACAGCCTGCTGCATTTTGTAGAATATACCGCGATCTGTTGCCACAATTAGTCGCTCATTAGGCAAAGTCTGAGCAGCTTTAATCAGTTGCGAGGTACTTCCAACAGCATCTGCAATTTCAACTACAGACATAGGGGATTCAGGATGTACCAGTACCGCAGCATCTGGATACAGCGCTTTCATATTGGCAATGCCACGTGAACGGAATTCTTCATGCACAATGCACGCACCATCCCATAGCAACATATCTGCACCGGTTTTCTTTTGAATATAACGACCAAGATGCTGATCTGGCGCCCAAATGATTTTTTCACCTAAGCTATCTAAATGCTCGATAATTTCTACTGCACAGCTTGAAGTCACCACCCAGTCCGCACGTGCTTTTACAGCTGCCGAAGTATTGGCGTAAACCACTACAGTATGATCAGGATGAGCATCGCAAAACTTGGTAAATTCATCGACAGGACAGCCGAGATCCAGTGAACAGGTCGCTTCTAATGTTGGCATAAGTACAGTTTTATTCGGTGATAAAATTTTTGAAGTTTCCCCCATAAATTTTACACCAGCGACGACCAAGGTAGACGCTGGATGATCGCGACCAAAACGAGCCATTTCCAATGAATCAGACACACAACCACCGGTGAGTTCTGCCAGTTCCTGAACTTCAGGATCGCAGTAATAATGTGCGACCAGTACAGCATCACGCTTTTTAAGCTCTGCCTGGATCTGTGCAAACTTTTCCTGCTTGGCCTGTTCACTTAACTGATGCTCTTTCGTCTCACCCAGGCGGTCCAAATGTGCCTGCACAATTGATTTGGCTTCATTGGCTATCAGTTTGGTTGCATCATTCATAACAACATCTTCTCTTTTCCTATATGCCTGCCTTACGCCAGACATCCACCCTACATCACATACCGGTCAGTTTTGGCAATATGCCTTTTTTTGACCATTCAATAAAAATTTTAAAAGTATAAAAAAGCCTCCAGACGGAGGCTTTTGAATTAAATCAGCATTATGAACGATAGTCCGCATTGATTCGGACATAGTCATAAGACAGGTCACAGGTATAAACCGTATCTTTCGCTGTACCTCGTCCAAGGTCAACACGAATAGTCATTTCTGCCTGAGACATCACTCGCGCACCAGCTTCTTCCGTGTAATCTGCCGCTGCACCACCATCTTTACAGATTTGTACATCATCTAACCAAACCTGAATTTTTGCAACGTCTAAGTTTGCCACACCAGCATAACCAATCGCAGCCAGGATACGCCCCCAGTTTGGATCAGAAGCAAAGATCGCTGTTTTCACCAGCGGAGAATGGGCAATACTATAGGCAATATCACAACATTCTTGTGTATTCGCCCCACCCTCAACTGCCACAGTGATAAATTTGGTCGCGCCTTCACCATCACGTACGATCAATTGAGCCAAACGTTTCATGGTACGTGCAAGTACTTCAAGAACTACTGCATAACGTGGATCTTCAGTAGAGCTGATTTCAACACCGCCCGCCTGTCCAGTCGCAATAAAAATACAAGAGTCATTGGTTGAAGTATCACCATCAATAGTAATACGGTTGAATGACACGTTCACTGTTGTAGATAGCAACTGTTGAACCAGTTCACGGCTAATCGGTGCATCGGTGGCTACATACCCTAACATGGTCGCCATATTCGGACGAATCATGCCCGCACCTTTAGAAATACCAGTCATGGTATAGGTGATGCCATCTATTTCGAACTGTTCAGAAGCACCTTTTGGTGTGGTGTCTGTGGTCATAATCCCTGTCGCTGCATCTACCCATGCATCATCACGCAATGAGTCTAGTGCTGGCTGTAAACCGCTCAATAGACGCTCCATTGGTAGTTGCTCACCAATCACACCTGTTGAGAATGGAAGTACTTCCTCTGGTTTTACGCCAGCAATCTCAGCAAGCTTTGCACAAGTTGCTTCTGCATTTGCCATACCGGTTGGGCCTGTACCAGCATTTGCATTACCCGTATTAATCACTAAATAACGTGGATTGCCTACTGTCAAATGTGCCTTAGACACATGAACCGGTGCTGCACAAAAAGCATTTTGGGTAAATACACCTGCAACATTGGAGCCTTCAGCCAGTTCAAATATCACCAGGTCACGTCGGTTCTGATAGCGCACATACGCTTCTGCCGAACCAATTTTTACCCCTTTCACCACATGCATCTGTGGCATAGATACGTCACCAACTGCCATTTTAAAATGTCCAATATTGAAGTTTTAGAAAAATACAGCTTAGTTGATCTGAGACAAAAAATCGAGCCAAAGCCTGATAGACGCTCACTTTTCTTATGGTTTTTCACAATAAAAAACCAGTCATAGTGACTGGTTTTATTAAGCTCAGCAAAACTTAGTTTTTTGCCAGCTGGGCAGCTCCATTTAGCAATGCTTGTTTCGCCTGTTGCTGACTAGTCGCGGACAATGCCGGATTAGATGCCACAATACGATCAGCATTGGCTGCATTGGCAGCAGTAATTGCAGCAGTTTGTAGTACGATCGGACGGTTCGGATTGGCAAAGGTATAACGGATACCTGTACGAGGGCTTTCCACAGTCACCTGACCGCTTGCATCTACCTGAACAGGTGCAGTCGTTGGGCCAATGGCTTGTTTGACTTTATCTACAGTTGTGGTTTCTGAAGCCGCAAAACTCAAGGTAGGGATTGCCAAAGCAGCAATCATCAACGGTTTTAATACTTTTTTCATTGTCTGTCCGCAATTTGATGTCCAATGAGCAACTAAATAACACTTAATGTTATGGACTGCAATTCAAAATGTGCTTTTGAAAAACTTTTTCACATAAAAAAATCAGAGCCCTGGAGCTCTGATTTTTTATATCACTTAAATTTTACCGTGACACTGTTTGTATTTCAGACCTGAACCACATGGACACGGTGCATTACGGCTTGCAGGCGCTTCAAATACCGGTGCAACTGAAGTTGTATTGGCATTTTGCAGGGTATGATCTTCTTCCCCATCTTCCAGCAAACTGTCAAATTCCTGATGAGACAACTGGATACGCATTGCTTCAGCCTGAGCCTGTTGCTGTGCTTCCATCTCAGCCAGTTCTTCAGCAGTTGGTACATGGATACGGGACAGGTCCATCACCACATCAGATTTGATCACACCCAGCATATTCACAAACAGGTTGTACGCTTCTTTCTTGTATTCCTGTTCCGGATTTTTCTGTGCATAACCACGTAGATGAATACCTTGACGCAGGTAATCCATCGCAGCCAGATGCTCTTTCCAATGACGATCCAGAGAATTCAACAGGAAGTGACGTTCCAAAGTTGCTGCAGATTCAGCACCCATCTGTTCACGACGTTCGCGGTAGCGATTAATCACCTCATCGGTAATACGTTCAACCAGACCTTCTTCATCCAGACGACGGTCCTGTTCTAACCATTGACCTATTGGTAATTCGAAGTTCAGGTCTTCTTTCAATGCCTGTTCCAGACCTTCAATATCCCACTGGTCATGAATAGATTCTGGCGGAACATAGTTGGCAATCATGCCCTTCATGACATCGCGGATCATTTCTTCGATGTAATCTTGTAAAGAGCTTTCAGCCAGAATATCATCACGTTGAGAATAAATGATCTTACGCTGTTCGTTATTTACGTCATCGTATTTCAACAGGTTCTTACGAATATCGAAGTTACGCGCTTCAACTTTACGCTGCGCATTTTCAATTGAGCGCGATACCATCTTGTGCTCAATCGCTTCATCTTCTTGCAGACCCATGGCACGCATCATGGCAATGATACGGTCACCTGCGAAGATACGCATCAAGTCATCTTCAAGTGACAGATAGAAACGGGATACACCCGGGTCGCCTTGACGACCAGCACGACCACGCAACTGGTTATCGATACGACGCGATTCGTGACGCTCAGAACCAATAATATGCAAGCCACCTGATGCCAATACGGCTTCATGGTTCTCTTCCCATTCAGCTTTCAAGCGAGCTTCATCTTCAGCTGTTGGATTTTCAATTTTAGCGAGTTTGGCTTTCCAGTTACCGCCCAGCAAAATATCCGTACCACGACCTGCCATGTTTGTGGCAATGGTTACTGCACGTGGTGCACCAGCTTGGGCAATAATATCCGCTTCACGTTCGTGCTGTTTTGCATTCAGAACTTCGTGCTGAATGCCCGCTTCTCGCAATTTATCAGAAAGAATTTCAGAAGCTTCGATAGTCGCAGTACCAATTAGAATCGGTGCTACACCAGCTTCATGAACACGTTGAATCTCCTGAATAATGGCGTTGTATTTACCTTCACGATTCAGGTAGATCAAGTCATTCTGGTCATTACGGATCATTGGACGGTGGGTTGGAATTAGCACCACATCCAGACCATAAATTTCTTTCATTTCCGCAGCTTCAGTATCCGCTGTACCGGTCATACCAGACAGTTTTTTATAAAGACGGAAATAGTTCTGGAAAGTTGTGGTTGCAAGCGTCTGGTTTTCAGGCTGGATTTCCAGACCCTCTTTCGCTTCTACCGCTTGATGCAGACCTTCAGACCAGCGACGGCCCGGCATGGTACGACCCGTGTTCTCATCAACAATGATGACTTCACCTTCATGGATAATGTAATGCACATTGCGTTGATACAGGTAATGCGCACGAATTGCCGCAGTCACGTGGTGCACAAGATTCAGGTTAGATGCTGAATACAGACTCTCGCCTTCAGCTAGTAAACCCATAGAGATCAGTTCATTTTCAACAAATTCAAAACCGGTTTCGGTGATTTCTACAGAACGCTGTTTTTCATCAATCCAGAAATGACCGCCATCCGGCACTTTCTCTTCTTTTTGCGGATGTAATTTTGGTGGAATACTATTGATTGCAGAATAAAGCTGAGAAGAGTCTTCACTTTGACCAGAAATGATCAATGGTGTACGTGCTTCATCGATCAGGATCGAATCGACCTCATCGATAATCGCATAAGTCAGACCACGCTGCTTTTTCTCTGCCAGCGAGAACACCATGTTGTCACGCAGATAGTCAAAACCGAATTCGTTATTGGTACCGTACGTGATATCGGCTTTATAAGCTTCAGCTTTTTCTACCGGGTTTTGCATGGAGTAAATGATACCAATGCTCAAACCCAAGAATTCGAATAATGGACGGTTTAACTCAGCATCACGCTGTGCCAGGTAATCGTTCACAGTAATGACATGTACGCCCTGACCACTTAAAGCATTCAGATAACAGGCCAAGGTACCCATCAGGGTTTTACCTTCACCAGTACGCATCTCGGCAATTTTGCCTTCATGCAGGGTAATACCACCGATCAGCTGTACGTCGTAATGACGCATTCCCATAATACGTTTACCTGCTTCACGGCAGACCGCAAACGCTTCAGGGAGTAATTTATCTAGACTTTCGCCGTTATTATATCGTTGTTTGAATTCTTCAGTTTTTGCAGATAAGTCTGCATCGCTTAGGGCTGATATCGTCGGCTCGAGCGCATTAATCTTGTCTACGATTTTACGCATGCGTTTGAGTTCGCGCTCATTTTTGGTACCGAAGATTCCTCCGATCAGACTTGCCAACATGAATAGACTCTCTAAATCTTGCTTGTCAAATGAATATGTTCTTAGTCGTTTATTATGGTGCTAGAAATTTGAACTACAAGGGTTTTAATAAAAAAACCTTATTCCAGCTTCCAGCCCGGAGATCTAAGGCAACGTAATGTAGCAAATTTTGAACACGCAATATAGTGAAATGCATGGCTGTTTGATTCAAAAGCAGATAGATGGATTTTATCTTTATGCACTTTTTCTCATAAGAAAAGCTAAAAACGCTATTTTTAATTATAAAAAAACTGGTTCATATTAGTTTTATCCAACCCAATAACAGAATTTTGAGGCACATATCATGACTTTACGTTTAGGCGATACCGCACCGAACTTTGAACAACAATCAAGCGAAGGTCTAATTAATTTCTATGACTTTTTAGGTGATAGCTGGGGCATTCTGTTCTCGCATCCAGCGGACTATACGCCAGTATGTACCACTGAACTTGGCTTTACTGCAAAGCTTAAAGATGAATTTGAAAAGCGTGGTATAAAAGCTATCGCCTTATCCGTAGATGATGTAGATTCACATCATGGCTGGATCAAAGACATTAATGAAACTCAAAATACCAGCGTGAATTTTCCGATCATTGCAGATCAGGACCGTAAGGTGTCTACCCTATATGATTTTATTCACCCCAATGCAAGTGAAACACTGACCGTACGTTCTCTGGTGATCATTGATCCGAACAAGAAAGTGCGTCTGATCATCACTTACCCCGCATCGACTGGTCGTAACTTCCACGAAATTCTACGTGTGGTTGATTCACTTCAGTTGACTGATAACCATAAAGTGGCAACGCCTGCCAACTGGCAACAGGGCGATGATGTAGTGATTGTTCCTTCATTGAAAGACGAGGAAGAAATCAAACAGCGCTTCCCTAAAGGTTATAAGGCAGTAACTCCTTACCTGCGTTTAACGCCCCAGCCTGAGCAAAATTAAAAGGACTCCTTTTTAATTTTGCGCAAGACAAACGAAGTGCGTAGTAAAGGATCAGCAAGGCGCTGCCTTGCCCTGAGGAATATTCCGCAAGAAGACGAGAAGCTATGCTTCGAGTTAAAACTAAAGCGCTGCTTTAGTTTTTCGCAAGACAAGCGAAGCACGTAGTTTTAAAAGAAAGTACTGCTCCGTCCTGAGGAATATATTCCGCAAGAAGACGAGAAGCCATGCTTCAAGCGGTAAACTAAAGCCGAGTTGCTCATTAAACTAAAATTAAGCTGTAATCAACTCTCCACCATGGAAAGCAAATAGTCAAAATCATAAATATTCATTTCCATGTTGTGATTAAAACCTATTGATGAGCCGGGTTATCGAGCTTCCTATTAAGCCTGTCTTCAGACAGGCTTTTTCTTTGTGAAAAGTTTTATTCTGTTTAAAATAGTGATTAAAACTACAATTCAGAGCACCATGAAAAATTATTATTCGTTTGTTATTGTTTCTATCTTTGCCTTAGCTGGTTGTATGACTACACCTGCCTTACCAGAATATCAGCGTCCTGCGCATTGGGGACAGGAAATTCATCAACAATATAATTTCTATCAGATTAGTAATGAACTCTATCGCAGTGAACAGCCCAGCCATGAACTGAAGCCTTTGTTGAAACAGTATGACATTGATGTGGTCATTAACCTGCGTTCACGTGATAAAGATTCGGAAATACTCGACAATGAAAATCTAAAGCTGAGACATATACCCATTCATACCTGGGCTATGCAAAGTGAAGATTTACTCAAGGTGATGCAGCTGATTCAGCAGGCACGGCAAAATAATGAAAAGGTATTATTACACTGCTATCACGGTTCTGATCGTACCGGTGCCAGTGTAGCCATGTACCGGATTATTTTTCAGAATTGGAGTATTGATGATGCGGTAACAGAAATGAAACATGGCGGTTATGGTTTTCACAGTATCTGACGCAATATTGAAAAATTATTTACCCCTGAAAATGTAAAATGGATCCGAGAGCAACTCACGGATCCATCTGTTTAAAGCAGACTTAAATTAACGTTTATCTAAAGGCACCCAATCGTTAACCCAGGCTGATTTCATGTTCAGACTGGCATCAGAGGCGATTTTCTTACGGATCGCATCAGCTGCTTCACGGTCTTTCGATGGACCAACCATAATCCGTATTCCTTTTGAAGTTGGGCTCTTAGTCACCTTATAGCCTTTGGCACGCAGTTTTGCTGCAATCGCATCAGCATTGGCTTCATTGGCAGCCAGTGCCACCTGAACCATCCACTGCTTGTCATCTTCGCCTTCCAGCAACTTACGTGCTTTTTCAGCTTCGGCCTTTTTCTTGGCTTCTTCAGCTTTACGTTTTTCCTCAGCCTTACGTTTCTCTTCGGCAGCTTTTTGTTCAGCCTCTTTCTTCTCAGCCGCTTTACGCTGTTCTTCTGCTTTCTGCTGTTCGGCTTTACGCTTTTCTTCCGCCTTACGTTTTTCTTCAGCTGCCTTGCGCTCAGCTTCTTTCTTCTCAGCCACTTTACGCTCTTCTGCCTTGCGCTTTTCCTCTGCAGCTTTACGCTCAGCTTCTTTCTTCACAGCATCAGAAGAATCTTGCTGCTGGGTTAAATTTTGCTGCTCAAGCTTTTTTTGCGCGGCTGCTTTGTCTTCGGCTAAACGTTTCTGTTTGGCCTGTTCATCTTCCACCAGTTCTGGTGGAATATTGTCTGAGCTTTGCTGGCCCATACGGTGTGCATTTAGGGCAGCATATTCTTCAGCCGCCTTACGTGCTGCATCCGCTTCAGCCTGCTGTTGCATCGCCAGGAATTCTGCTGCACGTGCTTCCTGCTCAGCCACGGCCTTTTCACGGTCACGGCGCTGCTGCTCCAGAAGACGTTTTTCAGTTTCAACATCTACCGTCAATGAACTCGGACCAGCTACATCCCGACTTTCTACCTGAGCTGGCTGTTCTGGCACATTCACACTATGATGATCAATTTCTGCTTTGCCTTTCAGGAGTAATGCTGCCAATAAAACACCACCACCTAATAAAACAACGCCTCCCATCCAGCGTTGTTTGTTATTCATTGACATTCTTCCAAATACTCCCATACCGCTTCTAACGTATGAAATGAACCACACACCAAGATCAGCTGATTATTATTCGTTTCATCCAGCGCTGATTGAAAAGCTAATTTAACATTGTTATAGGTTTCCACCGCTTGCCCGGCTAAAGCATCAGTCAATACCGACAGCTCTGCTGCACGTGGAACATTTAACGGTGCAATTTTCCATAATCGGATACTGTCTTTCAATAACCCGACTACAGAATTTATATCTTTATCACCTAACATCGAAAAGACACAGACTACTTCCGAAATCTGCGAATGATGATTTAAATAGTGACTTAACTGTTTTAACAGGAATTCGACCCCATGCGGATTATGCCCGGCATCAAATATCACAGTTTTATTTGTAATTTCACGAATCTCAAAACGACCTGGCAATTTTGCCGTCTGAATTCCTTGTGCAATGGCTTCCTGACTGACTTCCAGACCACTCACCAGAATTGCTGCAACAGCTGTCGAGATATTATCCAGTGCCAATGAACCTGTCGGAAGTTTCAGTGTTGTCCCGGAAGATGCAAAGCCCCAGGATGCACCATCTTCAAAGGCTTCATAAAAATAATCACGATTGATGGTATATAACGGCGCTGTACATTCGGCAGCCTTATCTAAAATCGCTTGAGGAATGTCCTGCTGTCCGCCAAAAACCACCGGAATATTTGAACGGATAATGCCGGCTTTTTCAAAGGCAATTTTTTCAATAGTATCACCGAGCCAGTCGGTATGGTCCAGACCAATATTGGTAATCACTGCAACGTCTGGATTGACGACATTGACCACGTCCAGACGACCACCCAACCCTACTTCCAGCACCCATACATCACACGCTTCATTTTTAAAAATAACAAAAGCAGCGAGTGTGGTTGCTTCAAAGAAAGACAGGCTCAAACCACATTCGCGGCGAGCCTGATCAACTTCAACAAAAGCATCTACCAGCAACTGATCTTCAACTTCAATACCGCATAGTTTGACGCGCTCATTAAAGCGATACACATGCGGGGATTGATACAGACCCACCTTCAAACCTTGTGCATTTAGAATGGCGGCCAAGGTGGTCGTGGTCGAACCTTTACCATTGGTTCCAGCAACGGTCAGCACTTTGGCTTCAGGCTGTGTAACGCCCAGCTTTTCAGCGACTGGAATGACCCGTTCCAGACCTAAATCAATACCCGTAACGTGAACATGGCTCCAATAATCGAGCCATGTATCTAAAGAATCTGTTGCTAAAGGTGCTGCTGTGTTCAAGGCAAATTCATCAATTTCGTGACAATACGATAGACTGTATCACGTAATGCATGACGGTGAACAATTTGGTCGATCACACCATGATCAAGCAAATATTCTGCACGTTGGAAAGGTTCTTCCAGCTTTTCACGTACTGTTTGTTCGATGACACGTTTACCCGCAAAACCGATCATTGCTTTCGGTTCAGCAATATGCACATCACCTAACATAGCCAGAGATGCAGTTACACCACCATAAACCGGATGGGTAAGCACGACTACGTATGGCAGACCTGCTTCTTTCAGACGCTGGATTGCAGCTGATGTACGAGCCATCTGCATCAAAGACAACATGCCTTCCTGCATACGTGCTCCACCTGAAGCGGCAAAACAGATCAATGGCTGTTGCAGTTCAATCGCACGTTCAGCGGCTTGCACAAAACGGTCACCCACCACAGTACCCATTGAACCGCCCATGAAATCAAATTCAAAAGCAGTTGCAATCATTGCTACGCCTTTCAGCAGACCTTGCATCACGATCAGTGCTTCAGTTTCACCCGTTTTCTTTTGTGCTTCCGACATACGCTCAGGATAAGCTTTGCTGTCGACAAATTTCAGTGGATCTTTGGCCGTAAATTCCTGACCCATTTCAGTCTGTACCTGATCAAAGAACCAGTTCAGACGGTCACGTGCTTTCATTTTCAGATGTTCATCGCATTGTGGACAAACATAAGCATTAAATGACATTGCAGTACGTGTCACCAAAGCATGACATTCTGGGCACTCAATTGTTGGCTCTGTGAATGTCGCTTTTAGGGTGGTTTGCTCATCAGGCACATGAATGCCCGGAACAATACGCTCCGTCCATGGGGTCGATGGGCTCAGAATTTTGCCTGATTTGACTGGTTGACTCATACTATAACTCATCGAGCGCTGCTCGAAGCTCCTTGACTTTATTCACCGTCGCAATAACGGCTTGTTCTGGCGCGAGGGTTGCAAACTGTTTTACAAACGCACTCCCCACAATAACTGCATCGGCAGCAACACCCATCGCTTTCGCAGATGCGGCATCACTGATACCAAAACCAACGCCAACAGGAACATCTGTCTCGGTCTTAATTTTCTGAATGCGAGCGGCAGCTTCAGATACATCTAAAGTTGCTGCACCGGTCACCCCTTTTAGTGACACATAGTAAATAAAGCCGCTGGCCTGTTTTACCACGTGCTGAATACGGGCATCGGTTGAAGTTGGCGCCAGCAGGAAGATTTGATCCATGTCGTATTTTTGCAATACGATTTTCAAATCATCTGCTTCTTCAGGTGGCAGATCCACCAGAAGTACACCATCGACTCCACATTCATGAGCATAAGCCACGAACTTTTCATAGCCAATCACTTCAACAGGGTTTAAATAACCCATCAGAACCACTGGAGTTTCGTTATCTTTCTGACGAAACTCTTTCACCATTTCCAGAGCATTCAGGGTATTGGTTCCGCCTGCAAGTGCGCGTTCAGCAGCAAGTGCAATCACGGGACCATCCGCCATCGGATCTGAAAATGGAAGACCCAGTTCAATCACATCGACACCGGCATCTACCATTTGATGGAGCAGAGGTACAGTCACCTCAGGATGCGGGTCACCAGCCATACCATAAGAAACTAAAGCTTTACGCTGTTGAGATTTAAGTTGTCCAAATCGTGTGGCTAAACGTGACATAGGGTTGTGCGTTCCTTAACGTGTTTTCAAACTTGAAGCGTTGACTATTGTAGAAATACAAGACACCGCATTGTAACGCTATTTTTTGTTCATTGAACAGTACACAGCGAAGCGGTATTGTATTTCATTTCCTGCGCGAAGATTTCAGAACAACCCGAAAGACAGTATTTACGAATATTTTGATTTTTTTCTCAATGATCAAAGATGACTAATTTCGCTATTCTGTAAAATATTGAATGTTTAGATAAACTTATTTTTATCACTAAAAATTGAATAAAAACACAGGTGTTAGCGCATATATTTAAAGTTTTCTGAAATTGCAAAACCTGCTTTATACTACGCGCACTTTTTTACTTTTCTATCTCCTATGCAGACTGATTCAGAAGCTACAGTGCAGGCACGGGCCATTGCACTGTTGCCGCTTATTGTATTTTTAACAATCTTTTTAGGCAGCGGGATTTATCACACCATGATCGGAACCGAGTTCGCGTTCTATCAGGTGAAAGCGCCTGTTGCTGCCCTGCCTGCGATTATCTTGGCTGCATTAGTGTATCGCGGCAAACTCAACCAGGGCATTGAAGAATTTCTTAAAGGTGCCAGTCACCCTAACCTGATTCTGATGTTCATGGTGTTTATGCTGGCGGGAGCATTTGCCAGTGTTAGCAGTGCTATTGGCAGTGTCGATGCCACCGTGCAAATGGGTCTATCGGTGATTCCACCAGAATTTGTCTTGCCGATGCTATTTATTATTTCGGCATTCATTGCCACCGCAATGGGTACCTCAATGGGGACGATTGCTGCCTGTGCACCGATTGCCTTTGGCTTTACTCAAGCCACGGATATTACCGTGATTCATGCCATTGGTGCGGTCGTCGGCGGTGCAATGTTTGGTGATAACCTGTCGATGATCTCGGATACTACGATTGCGGCGACCAGCAGCCAGAAAGTGCAGCTACGGGACAAGTTCCGGGTCAATGTCTGGATTGCGGTGCCGGCATCAATTGTCACTATTGCGATTTATTTCTTTCACACCAGTGCAACAAGCGGCATGGAATATAAGGAGTTTAACTGGCTATTAGTCCTACCTTATATTGCGGTTTTTGTCTTGGCCTTTAGTCGTCTGCATGTACTTGCGGTCTTGGCAATTGGCGTATTGCTATCGGGCTTATTTGGTCTGTTCGCGACATCAGAGTTTGACCTACTTAAACTGAATAATTCAATCTATGATGGTTTTGTCGGGATGTTCGAAGTCGCTTTGCTGTCGATGTTTCTCGGTGGTTTGTCCGCCATCATGCAAAGTGAAGGCGGTTTACGCTGGCTGATCGAACGGATCTATGCGCTAACGCGTTTATTTAAAGTTGGCCGTCAACGTGCCGGTGAAATTGGTATCAGTTTTCTGGTAATTTTCTCGAACCTGTTTGTGGCCAATAATACCGTGGCGATCATCTTGTCTGGTGATATGGCACGTGAAGTGGCAAAAGAATATGGCGTTGATCCAAAACGGTCTGCTGCCTTGATGGATATTTTCTCTTGTGTAGTTCAAGGCCTGATTCCTTACGGCGCACAGCTATTGCTGGCCTGTTCGATTGCCAAGCTGTCTCCGGTAGAATTGATTGGTGGCGTTTATTATTGCTGGATTCTAGCGATCTTTGCAGTACTGGCAATTGCGTTTAGGTTTCCCCGACTCAAAGCAAATGCTTAAGCAGTAAAAGTAAAAATCAGCGATCCTTATGGGTCGCTTTTTTATTTCTATTTTTCTTCCTTTGTTTTGAAGAGTTTTCGTGCCTGTAAAAGTGTTTGCCCAGTTGCAGCTTTATAGGCACGCGCCAATGCAGATTGATCAGAATAATCCAGCTGCCGAGCAATTTCAGTCAGGCTAAGTCCCTGCTGTAATAGCGTCTCACAGTGTTTCATTCGCTCCTGTTCCAGCAACTTTTTAAAGGAACTGCCCTGCTTGCTTAAATAACGCTGCAAGCTGCGTGATGACATCCATAGCTGCTGTGCCAGTTGCTCAATTTTAATTGCTTGATATTCAGTACGTAGCTGATCAGCAATAATTTTTCGTGCCTGCTGTAATATTGATTCATTTGAAGACTTGGTAGCAATGGCTTCTTCAGCCTGGCGGACGAGCAGCTGTAACAGCATCGGATCAGCCTGTTCTGACCTGAATTGTAAATCTTGTAAGTCCAGCTCAAAACTATAATAGGCCTGAGAAAAACGCACGTCCACGCCAAAGAATTTCTGATAATGCCGTTGCGCCATCAACGGTACATGAGCTAACCGAACACAACGTAGTACCAGCGGATGATCCTGTAAAATATAACGACCCAGTTGCACCATTGCTGCAATCGTTAATTCATTCAGCAACTGATATTTCTCATGCAGAAAATCCCAGTACAGTTCAATACTTTGTTCATGCTGTTTTATCTGCAGAGGGACAAACTCACTACCATCCACTACTAGCCGTTGAAAACGCATGATATAACCGATCATCTCGGAAATACTGCTACTTTTCGAGGCCATATAACCCAATACCCCAAAATGCTCCGGACGAATAGACTGGACAATTTCAAAAATTAATTGCGGACAATGCAGATACGTTTGGGTTCTTTCAATAACTGGGCAGAGTAAAACTTGAAGTGCGACATAAACCACCTAATTAATTTAAAGGGTTTATGGAGTATATAAAATTGTCATACCATCATCTTAACTTTGAAGATCGTACTGCATTAATGCTTGAGTCAAGA